>CAMYKE010000200.1:4289-10446 GCA_947258895.1 uncultured Pseudomonadales bacterium
TGGCGCCCGCACCCCTTCGGCAGGATATGGACCACGATCTCAAGCGCTGCCATCTAGTTGTGATACACCAAACTTAATCCACCAACTGTTTGAGAAAAACCACCGGACGCAGACCAGAAAGAGACTCCCACACCCTTCCGGGTGAACACCAAATAGCAATAAATATATTAATAAACAATAGGTTATAAATTATGTGCGAAATAATATTTCTACTGGCACGTTTACTGCAACCCATTACTGCGTGAACTTCGATACGTTCATAAATTCCTAACCCCTTACTGACATTTGAGGATTACAATCATGTTGACTATTAAAGATCTGAACGCAAGCAAAGAACTGGACCGCAAGGCTATGGCCGATATCGCCGGTGGTATGACGATCCCGCCGATTCTGTTGAGCCTGCTCTCCCCGACCAATACACCGAAAGAAGCTCATCTGATGGGATTCGCCGATTCATACACTGGCCCTCAGTACAATGAGAATTTCCAGAGCGACAACGACACCAATGTTGTGATTGGAAGTGGACAAGTTGTTAACTACGGCGGCAACACCAACTCCACTTATCAGGGTGCGTATTCCTTTGCCTATAACTTCCTGGATAGCATTCAAGGCCACTCCAGCGTTGGCGGCTAAACAAACGCATGACGAAAAGGAGGCCTTCGGGCCTCCTTTTTTTTCACTTTTCGCAATTCCCTGCATCACCTCCCTCTCGTCATCCTGCTCCTGGTACTCCGTCCATCTGATCGTCGCGACTGCAGCGTTGTATTGCAGCCAACCCGGCTCACTTTTTGTTGGCTGGAAACCACCATAGGCTTGCGTAGAGCCAAGGAAAACGGTCTCGCCTGATGCTCAGTAAAAAAATAAATATATATAAAACATACGGTTAAAAAATTTTTACTAATTAAATGCTTGGTTGGCACGTGCTCTGCATTATCTAAGATATGAACGGACGAATCGTTCATAAATTGTTAACCCAACTTTTTACCACAATGAGGAATATAACCATGTTGACTATCAAAGATCTGACTGCAAGCAAAGAACTCGACCGCAAGGCTATGGCTGACGTCGCTGGCGGCATGACCGAAATGGCTGCCGGTATTGCCTTCCCTGCAATTGTCGCGAACCTTTTCTCACCTGTTAACCAACCCAAGGAAGCTCACCTGGCCGGTTTTGCCGGAGCACTGACTGGTCCTCAGTTCAACAGCAACGTGCAAAACGACAACGACACCAACCTGGTAATCGGAAGCGGTCAAGTCGTTAACACTGGCGGTAACTTCAACACCACCGACCAATATGCTTACGCCTGGGCTGACAACTACGTGTCCAACGTACAGTAGGTTTGTATGGGCAAGTTGCCCGAAGGTCCGCTAGTAAAACGGAGGTCTTAGGACCTCCGTTTTTTTTGCCGAATTGTCGGCGCTTCACTGTTCCGTTCCGTTTCCCTCCTTTGCATTCAATCAGGCTGAACAACGTGTGCCTTACCCCCGCGTTGGCGCGTGTAATTTGCCGGCCTATCCCCTCGCCTACTTCAACCCGGTGATTTGTTCGGCGCGTGGGATGCATTGGGAGATGCATCACTGCGATAATCCGGCTGACCTTCGTTGCTCCCATGCTAACTCGATTTACTTTTTGTTGGATGGAAACCACCATAAGCTGGCGTCCAGGCAATGCGAACCTACCTTATGCCTGGAGAATAAATATATTAATACAAATAAATCAGCAACTTACGTATTTTTTTGACGTATTGAGAAAGTTGGCACGTGCTCTGCATTGACTTAGTTATGGGCGAACAAATCGTTCATAACGTACTAACCAACTTTTCAATCACAACGAGGAATTTAACCATGTTGACTATCAAAGATCTGACTGCAAGCAAAGAACTGGACCGCGAAGCAATGACTGAAATCGCCGGCGGTATGACTGAACTTCTCCGCGAAATTTCCGGCATCGCCGTGAGCATCGGTTCGCCCTTCAACGGCCCGAAGTTCGCCACTCTGGTAGGTGAAGCCCACTCAGCCACTGGCGCGCAGGTCAACACCAACATGCAGTTTGATGACGATTTTAACTCTGTCATCGGCAGCGGCCAGGTCGTAAACACAGGTGGCAACTTTAACGACACTTACCAGTGGGCCGACTCATACGCCTATAACAACGTATACAACAACCAGTAAGCTCGCAGGGGCAGATCGCCCCGGCAACCTGAACAAGAAACGGAGGTCTTTGAACCTCCGTTTTTTTTTGCAACCGCCGCGGCCGAATGCCAACGAAGCAAGCGAACAGGCAGCTGAAGACATAGTTGCAAAGGGAATTTTGTGGCGCTAATTCATGACGGGGCGAATGGAGGAAGTAGCTAATGTTTTTGTTTTCTCTGACGGCGCTTCGCGGCAAGCGCGCCCTGCTGCTCCCGGTCCTGCTTGTGCATTGGCTGGCGGCTTGTTTTGCCAGAGGCGATACATTGCAACTGGACCTTTCCCTTGCACACAGCAATGAATTTGCGCAGCCGACTGATATCGCTGAAACAAAAGCATCGGTGAGCAGCCCGATTCCCACCAAGGGTGATCGCGCCATACTATTACCCTTAACAGCACGGAAATCCTATCCACTCAATATCATACGATTCAAGGTCGACCGGTCGCTACGAGTAAGAGGCTGGGAGATAGGGGACGATGTATTCTTTGGCCAGGCAAAAGTCGCGAACCAGTGGGGTGTTGGCATCGTTGTCAGCAATGGCAGCTTCAGCTATGGGATCAATAATCGGGGAGTGGGTATTTTGAAGCGGTTCTAGCAGCCTGTCGGACTCAGGTGTTCGGAATCGGGAAAGTCCGGTTTGAATCCGATTTTGGGCTCATTTGAGGCGAATAGTTTACCCATTTAACGAGAATGAGCACGAAATATGACCAAAGCCGGCTTTTCACAATAGATTCATCCCAAGTCCGACAGACTACCAGCCTCAATCTACCGTGCAATGATCAACAAGCGTTCGTGCCAGCGCTCCACAGACGTCCGTACCGGCCAGCCTGTCAAATCCCAAAAACATCGGCGACGGGTTGAGTTCAAGAATACGAAGCATGCCATGTTTGTCGCGTTTCAGGTCAATGCCCGAGAACCTCAGGCCCAGGGCCTTACATGCAGCAATGCACTGCACCTGAGTTTGTGCATCCAATTCAATCGACTCTACTCGCTGCTCATTTTGGCGATAATCGATATGGTTCGTTACGATGTGATAGCTGGCGATTACGCGCTCGTCTATGACGTAGACTCGTATATCCTCTCCAGGCAAAAGCTCCTGAAACGTCACGGGTGCGGCAGATAAGCGGTCCAGGCGTTCTGACTGGAGGTCCTGTTTTTCCAGCTTTCGGGTAGCTGCACCCCCGGCAACCGGCTTATAGATCAGCTCACCGCCCGCTGCAAGGTCCAGCACTTCGCCGGGATCGTTGGTCCAGCGGGTGTTCGGTACCGGTAACCCTGCCCGCGCCAGCAAAGCCATTTGCAGGGGCTTGGTTACATTCCGATTGGCGGATGGCGAGTTATAAATCGGAATGCCCATGACTTCCCAGCGGCAGATCAAGGCTTCAAGAATGGTGTTTCGTTCCCGGTGCATCAGGAGTTTGCGGTGCAAGTCCTCCTGCGTGGCATTTTCTTCCTGAGCGCCACCGCTCGCTGGGCTCTGGTGAAGATTACGTAAATATATCGCGCTGGGCCACCCAAAATCGACGCCATCAACTCGTATCTGGTCAAGTTGTTCTCCCAGGCTGATACGCAGGTTAGCCGGAAAATCCAGGGGGCTTAGCACAAAGGGCGTGTGACCGAGATCACACACCCTTTGTTGTACTGCCATGAGGTGCGCATCCTGTGCCGCACCAACCAATACTACTTGCCCGGTTTGTGCATGCATGTCCTGCGCCCTCCGTCTTAAGGTTGATAATCTTCCGCTGAAGGCAACGGCAGCCCGCTCATAAGTTCAGCAACTCGGGCCTCGATGTGACTGTGAAGCTCCTCCGGCGATCCAAACGGGAAACTCGGCTCCAAGGCATGCCTGGCGCTAATTCGTTTTGACCACCGCTTACCTTTCCTAAATCTTCAATAAACATTTCGCGATCCAAATCAGTAATTTTCATGGTGTTACTCCTGGGTTGGTTAAGTTCAGATACTCAAAATTGGTATCAAAGGAGTAAGATGCACCAATCGTGCCATATCAGTGGCTACGTATAACCCGTTGTTATGTAATGCTTAAATTTTATTTTCTCATTTTCTGTTATAAAAAGGTTGGCAGGAGACAAACAATTTTCCACTAGTGTCGGCTGTTCAATCCGGACGCGGAAGGTTAGGCACTCCGGGAGGTAACTATTCTACACGTGATGTACAGCAATCCGTTTTCCCCCACAACAATGGGTGTTTCCGGCAAATCGACCGTATCGTTATTTTGCTGGTAGATTGATGTTATCCCGCACCTCTGCAGGAGACCAGGCTTTACGGATATGCTGACAGATCCTGCTGATATGCCGGCCGACCCTTTCCAGCCAACTCGAGGCCTGTAACTGGGCGGTAGCATCAACTCCGTTGGTTCGTTATTTAGCAGCGTCCGGTCAAGGCGCCTGTCCAGCGCAAACAGGTTAGTGCACATGGACTAACCCAATTCGATTAGTCTGCCGGGATTTTACAATCAGAACACGAATGTTCAGGTTCTGGATCACTTACCACCGCGCGAGTCGACACCGACTACATTGGCCGCATATGCCGGAGAGCTGGTCAACCAATTCAGCCGCGTGATTTCCGCAAGCAGCGTGGGTCGGCCGACAACCATATCGAGCAGCAATGCCGTGGCGAATACGAGGTAGATACAGCCTTTACGATTATTTTTCATAACACTCTCCTGAGGTAATCTCAAATTTGGTGGTGGTGGTGGACGGCATTCGTCACCGAATTAAAAACAGTCGTAATACGCTGAGCCCTCGTTCCGGGCCGTCTTTTCACGCTCAATGGCTGCGGCCGCTCTATCATGAGTAAAAAAGTAGCCATCACGGACATATCCGGGCACCACTTCTTCGTTCCTTGCGTGAACCTTGCGATCGTAACCGCGGCTGTTCAGCCATTCCCCGGGGACACTACCCAGTGATTGTGTCGGAACAGGATATCCAGAGGCCGACCGTGCAAAGACAGCGTCCCCGCTTTTGCTGTTATAGAAGGCCGGTGTGAATCCATAGATGCCGGCTTGTGCAATAGCAGCCTCTATTTTGGACGCGGCTACAGCGCGTTGACTGGTGTCATATGTATGAATTTCCATCATCCGGTTCTCCTGATACAGTGTGCAATAGCATTACAACGCTGATTTTGCAGTAACCGTGCCAAGCGTCAGAAAAGACAAAAAAATAAAATTGTTTAACCATATAAAACAACAGCTTGAGAACAATACCGATAATTATAATCAGGAGTATTAAGCAGCGGGAACAGGAAGTGAAGTTGGAAGCAAGTAAACTGAAAAGTTGAGAGTGTTTGCTCGTATACAACACCCTTATTTAGCTGGGCGTAGTGGTTGAACTGTCCCTTATCAACGCTCGTGCATTACCAAAGAAATTGCAACTGACCCACTGGCGGCCAAGTCAAAATGAGACATACAATCATGAAAAACTGTAACCCGGAATTCCTGATGAGGGGCGCATACGAAACGCAGGCTGTGAACATCAAGCGGTCCAGAATGGACTGCCAGGAGTTGTTCGTGAGGCTGATTGTGGGTATGAACACGATTGTGGTGGCGGGGTCGCCCGACCGGGGCGGCGTGTGCCGCTGAGCCGAGACGAGGCCGCCAATCAGCCGCAAGCGATCACCAGGCTGGTGGACTTTATCCGGGGAATCATGGGTCATGCTACGCCCCGGGTAATGCAAACGGGGCAAGTAGTTATTGACAGTATTACTCGGCTAAAACTCTAAAGTGGTCAATGAGAGGCGTTACTGACATGTTAACTCAGGCATGGTCGACCGGTGCGCAGAACACGGGTGCGGGCACGTGCTACTGCACTTCAAGATATAAACAAGCCGTTCTCGACATACACCTCGTGTTCATACTATTGCATTCGACATTTCTGATTCACACCATTCGCTTCGCTCCGCCGCTCGTGCGCACGGACTACCTGCGCCTGCACGCCTCCGGCCAGCCGCG
>CAMYKE010000201.1 GCA_947258895.1 uncultured Pseudomonadales bacterium
TGTAGGCACCGTACTCACCCTGCAAGCTACCGTCGCTGTTATCAAACACCAGTTCGATGGAAGCCTGGCCCACCGGCATGCGGCCATTCGAGCCGCTGAAGATGACGTCGGTCATCGATTCGCCACGCAAGGTTTTGGCCGAGCTTTCACCCATCACCCAGCGCACCGCATCGATAATATTGGATTTTCCGCAACCGTTGGGGCCGACGACGGCACTCAGGTTGGAAGGAAAACTGACTGTGGTAGGGTCAACGAAGGATTTGAAACCAGCCAGCTTGATATTTTTCAGACGCATCTATTGGCGAAACCCGGGATACTTGGCATGTTATTGGTGGAGAAACCGTACGGTGTTCGCGACCTCGCGGCTTTTCCGGGCGCTATTCTACTACTTTATCGATCACGAGTTTAATCTTTGATTGCGCCGAATTCACATTTATCGGCCCAAATTTGCCTTCCAGGTCACCGGGCTGCCCCTGGGGATTTCCGGACCGGGAAATACGCGCCACCAGGTTGACCTGCTCGGTAGATGACAGCTTCGCCATCGGCGACATTGCCCTGGCATCATTGAGTACCACTTCGGCCGGCAAATCCCCGACCCGCAGGCGCACCGCCGCAACCGGCATCGGCGGCCCCTGCACCGCGCGGGCAAAAACAAATAACGTCTCTTCCGGGCTTACCCGCTGCTGCAGCTCCGCGACTAGCGACACGCTAACCAGTAATTCCGGTCCCGCCGCAGTCGCCTTCGACGCGGGTGTATCCCCCGCCATCGCGCTGGCTCGGGCAATGCCCAGGCGTAAAGACTCCAGTTCCGGGGAATCCGGATTGGTATCGATAATGCGCTGCCAATAGCTAATCGCCTCCCGATAACGCTGGCTTTCAAAAGCGTCGATACCGAGCAATCCCAGCGCTGTGGGATTATTCGGCTGCCCGGCGAGCGCACGATTCGCCAGCGCCCGTGACTGCTCCGTAAGGAGGTTGCCATCCATAAAAAAGCTCGCCTGGGCAAATTCAGCAAGCACGCCGGGGTGCCCCCGGGTAAGCTCCACCAGCCTTTGGTACGCCTGCCGCGCGCGGGGGTACTCCTTGAGCTGCATGTATTCGCGCGCTAGCAAATAATTGATATCGACATCCTGCGGCGCGGTTTCGCGCTCGCGTTCCAGCAGTTTTACCCGCTCGTCCGGGGGTAATTGCACCAGCCGCTCACCCAGGTCCTGCTGCTGCGCCATGAGCGCCAGGACCCTGCTGCTGCCGAGCTGGTGGTATAGCCCCAGCGTAATGGCCATAACCAGGATGGTTAACCCCAGGGCCAGTGGCCAGCGCCGTGGGGTGCCGCCCGCCGGCAGCGCGCGACCAGCTTCCGAGCGGGCGTGGCCTCCCGCAAGATCCTGCAGCAAATTGCGCTCCAGCTCGGCTTTTAGCTCGGCATATTCCGGCCCGGAGATACGACCCGTGTCGCGTTCCGCGGCAAGCTCCTCGAGCCGCGACTCGAACGCCCGCGCCGCCAGCGCCTCATGCTCGGCGCCACCTGCGCCGGAGGATCGAAACCGTACCGCCGGCAGCCACACGAATGCGCAGGCGCAAACCAGCAACACCGCGGCCAGCAGCCAAAACTCAGTCATGCGGATCATCCCGGGATTTCCCGCCGGCTGAACCGCCCAGCACTTCATCCAGTCGCGTGCGCTCGGCAGCGGACAACTCCTGCGGCGGGCTTGCCGCAGCGGCGCGGGAGCGGCGCACAAGCAGCACTACCAATACCAGGCCCACGGCGATAAACAGCGCAGGCGCCAGCCACAGGATGTAGGTGTACGGAGACCATTCCGGACGGTACAGCACATACTCGCCATAGCGGTCGACCAGGTACGCCTTGATCTCGCGATCGCTCTTGCCCTCGTTGAGCAAGCGATAGACCTGTGCGCGCAGGTCGATGGCAATGGGTGCATTGGATCCTGCCAGGTTCTGGTTCTGGCATTTGGGACAGCGCAATTCTGCGTTTAGCGCGTGAAAACGCTGCCGCAATTCCGGAGTGGCGAATTCATAGGTGTCGATGGCCCACGCAAGACTGCAGCAGGCTCCCAGCAACAGGAACAACAGGCGACGGTGCAACATTGGCATCTAGCCCGCATCCGCCTGGCGACGCAACTCGCCAATCAACGGCTCGAGGCGCTCCTGCCAGACCTGCTCATTGACCACCCCGACGTGCTTATAGCGAATCACGCCGCGGTGATCGAGCACATAGGTTTCGGGCGCCCCGAATACGCCGAGGTCTATCCCCAGCGTGCCGTCCGGATCGAAAATGGTAACCACGTACGGATCCCCCAGCCGCGCCAGCCACTGCAGCGCCTTATCGCGGTCGTCCTTGTAGGCAAGCCCGATAATAGGCAGCTTCTCACGCTCCGCGAGCTTGATCAGGAACGGGTGTTCGACCAGACACGAAGGACACCAGGTGCCCCACACATTGAGCAGCGCCACTTCACCCAGCAATGCCTCCCGATTGAGCAGCCGCTCGGGATCACGCAGGTCAGACAGGCTGAACTCGGGTACCGGGTCGTCGATCAGCGCCGACGGCATCGCGGTTGGATCCAGGGCCAATCCCCTGAACAACAGGGCCGCCAGCGCGATAAATATCGCCAGGGGAATAAATAGCCGCAACCGCCTCATCGGCCTGCCATCACTCCCTCAGGGGCAGCATCCGCGACCGTACGCCGGATTCGGTAGCGACGATCGGTGAGCGCCAACAGGCCGCCGCACGCGGTCAGCAGCGCGCCTCCCCAAATCCAGTTGACGAAGGCCTTGTAGTGGATCGCCACCGCCCAGGCGCCACCGCCCAGTGATTCGCCAAGCGCGATGTACAGGTCGCGGGTAAAGCCGGAATCGAAGTCCGCTTCGGTCATCACCTGGCCGCTGGCTTCGTAGAGGCGTTTCTGGGGCTTCAGCAGGTAGCGTTCGGCATCGCCTTGAAATACTCGTATTCGGCCCTCATCGGCCAAAAAATTGGGGCCGCGAACCGGCACTACCCCGTCGAACTGGAACCGGTAGCCGCCCAGTTCAACGCGATCCCCCGGCGCCATCCGCACATCCCGCTGCTCACTGTACAACGACGTAAAGGCAACGCCGATAATGCACACGGCCAGGCCGAAATGCGCCAGCTGCATCCCCAGGTAACTGCGGGACAATTTGAACAGGCCGCCGGCGCCGCCCGCCTGGGATAGTTTGTTTACCAGGTCGCGGCCGCCGGTCAGTACGATCCACAGGCTCAACACCATCGCCAGGCTGGCGCCCCACTGGTACTGCTGGCCGAGGAAAACTGGCGTCAGCAGCCCGACGCCAACGGCAGCGCCGCCCGCCACCAGCAATTCACGCACCGATGCGGCTCTGGAAGTGGCTTTCCATTTCGATGTCGGCGCGAATCCCAGCAGCGCAAACAGCACGCACATCAATGGCACGAACATGGCATTGAAGTAGGGCGGACCGACCGAAATACGGCCACCGCCAATCGCGTCGATCAGCAGCGGGTACAGGGTACCCAGCAGCACCGTGACGGCAGCCACTACCAGCAATACGTTGTTCAGCAGCAACAGCACCTCCCTGGACCACCAGCTAAACAACGGCTTGCCGACTACCGTGGGTGCGCGCACCGCGTACAATGTCAGCGAACCGCCGATCACCACCAGCAGGAACACCAGGATAAACAGGCCGCGGGCCGGATCATTGGCAAATGCATGCACAGAGGTCAACACGCCCGAGCGCACCAGGAAGGTCCCCAGCAGGCTGAGTGAGAACGCGAATATCGCCAACAGTACGGTCCAGCTCTTGAAGGCGCCGCGCTTATCGGTCACCGCCAGCGAATGGATCAATGCGGTTCCCACCAGCCAGGGCATAAACGACGCATTTTCCACCGGATCCCAGAACCACCAGCCGCCCCAGCCAAGTTCGTAATAGGCCCAGTAGCTGCCCAATGCGATACCTATGGTCAGGAATACCCATGCGATATTGGTCCAGGGTCGCGACCAGCGCGCCCAGGTTGCATCCAGCTTGCCGCCGATCAGGGCGGCAATGGCGAACGCGAAGGCGACGGAGAAGCCAACGTAGCCCATATACAACATCGGCGGATGGACGATCAGGCCGACGTCCTGTAGCAGGGGATTGAGCTCGGAGCCCTGCGCCGGCGCGTGCGGCAACAAGCGGGCAAACGGATTCGAGGTAAACAGTACGAACAGCAGGAAGCCGACGCTGATCATGC
>CAMYKE010000202.1 GCA_947258895.1 uncultured Pseudomonadales bacterium
GCCCGCCTTCCGGGATTTCGGTCTTCGGGGGGAGTGGGGTCCTGTTTGCTAATTTTTCCGTTGCTTACTTTTGCCTGTTCGCCTCGAAAGAGCGCTGAGCCGGACTCGAACCGGACTGTAGCTCACGCCGAATATCCGAGCCGGGGGCATTCGGAAAGAAACGCATAAAATTCAGGCATAAAAAAACGGATGGCGGGGGGCGCCATCCGATAAAAACACACATAAGGGGTATGTGTGGGAGGAAAAATGTTACTGATCGCAACCAATTCGTAAGAAACGTTACCTAATCAGTATTGTGCAAAGCATAATATTAGCTGAATATTTTGTCAAGCCACATAAAAATATTTTTTTAAATTAGTAACGTAGCGATTTTCAAAGGTATTTTGCGATGCCGGATACGTGGTTCAAGCTTTATACGTAACTTTTTAACACCTGGATTACCTGTTGGTGGTAGGAATGGCCAAAAAGGTTCAAGTGATTTAGTAAATGATACAGATTGTAGATGCCGAGACGCTGCTTCCAGCCCGGCTGCAGCGGCGATTGTGCCTGGTAGGCGGTATAGAATTCCGCTGCAAATCCCCCGAACAATTGCGTCATTGCGATATCCGTTTCTGCCCAGCCATAGTAACAGGCCGGGTCAATCAGTACTGGCGCACCCCGGCTATCCGCGTGCAGATTGCCATGCCAAAGGTCACCATGCAGCAGGCTGGCCGGTTGCTCCGGAACAAGATCGGGGAGCCGGGCGCAGAGGCGCTCCAGTTGGCACAGTACTTCGTACTCGAGCAGGCCGCTGTCAAGGGCCATGCGGCCCTGGTACAGCAGCCGCCGCTCGGCGAAAAACTGATGACCGTCAGGCAGCATCGAGTTCGGTTGGGGGGTTGCGCCACAATAATTGTCAAACGCGAGGCCAAACCCGGTTGTACTGGCCTGGTGCATCCGAGCCAAACCCGTGCCCAGCAGTCTCCAGTAGTCCGGTTGCAGGGCCCCCGGCCCAAGGTATTCCAAAAGCAGCCAGTGCGGGGTGTAGCCAAACACTTCGGGAACCCGGAGCGAGCCAGTTCGCCTGATAATATCGAGACCGGCGGCTTCCGCCTCGAACATAGCGGCAGGCGCGGCGCTCAGTGTTTTAACAAAAAAATTGCGGCCGGTGGCGGTAGAGACACGCCGGCTTTCACAGATGCTGCCACCGGAAACTGCCACGCACGCCTCGATCGAGCCGAATCCCCGCTGCTCGAGCCAGAAATTGAGATGTGAAAGATTCATTCCGTAACGCCCCGCATGGCCTTATAATGGCCGACCAAAATCCTGCAATAGAGACGAGTGTATGCAAGCTACGGTAACTTGGGTAGATGGGGTACGGTTTTTAGCGGAGTCCGGCTCCGGCCACAGCGTAACAATAGAAGGACCCGAATCCCACGGTGGACGTAACACCGGGATACGCCCGATGGAGATGGTTTTGCTCGGCCTGGGCGGCTGTGCGTCTTTCGATGTGATGAGCATCCTGGGCAAGGCTCGCCAGAACGTTAGCGGCTGCGTGGCGCGCCTGGAGGGGGAGCGGGCCGACGAAGTGCCGGCCGTGTTCACCAAAATCAATCTGCATTTTGAGGTGACTGGCCGCAATCTGAAGGATGCTGCCGTGTCCCGGGCGGTCTCACTGTCCGCAGAAAAATTTTGTTCGGCCACGATCATGCTGGAGCGGGCCGGTGTCGAGATTTCCCATAATTACACGATCACCGAAACTGAATAACTGCTAGCGGGGCAGCTTGTTGTGGATATCGAACAATTACGTCGCCAGTACGGCCAACGCCGCATGCGCCGCAGCGACCTGGACCCGGACCCTGTCTGCCAGTTCCAGGGCTGGTTGCGCGAGGCGATCGCTGCGGAGCTCGTTGATCCGACCGCCATGTGCGTTGCAACAGTGGATGCGCACGGCCAGCCATCACAGCGGATCGTGTTATTGAAGCAGTGCGACGCCGCCGGCTTTGTGTTTTACACCAATCTCGGCAGCCGCAAGGCGATGGAACTGAAAGCGAACAACAAAATCAGCCTGCATTTCGCATGGTTGCCGCTGGAGCGCCAGGTCAAGATCTGCGGTGTTGCCGAACCAGTGTCAACCGCTGAAGCGCTTAAGTATTTCCTGACGCGTCCCAGGGACAGCCAGCTGGCTGCCTGGGCCTCCGCGCAGAGCAGCAAGATCGGAACTCGGGGGCTGCTGGAACAGCAGTTTGCGGGGATGAAAGAAAAATTTGCCGGCGGCCATATTCCATTGCCGTCATTCTGGGGCGGGTATCGCGTCAAGCCCCACGAAATAGAATTCTGGCAGGGTGGTGCGCACCGTCTGCATGATCGCTTTCACTATACGCTCGGTGATGACGGTAGCTGGGAAATAAACCGCCTGGCGCCGTGATCAGATATGGTAGGTGGTTCGGGTCATGATTTTGGAGACCAGGGTCATGGCTGTTCTCACGGGTAATGGCAGTTCCGCGCCACCTGCCTCCTGCGCATGCAGTGCGTGTTGCTCTTCGTCTGCCTTCATCTGCTCCAGCACTGCGCGGCTGGGTTTATCAGCTCCGGACAGTTCGGCTAGATGCGAATCCAGGTGCTTGCATACCTGGCGCTCGGTTTCTGCCACGAATCCCAGGCTCCATTTGTCGCCCGCCAGTCCGGCCAAAGCGCCGGTGGCGAACGATGCGGCATAGAAAACCGGATTCAGGATACTGGGCCGGCTATCTAACTGCTCGAGGCGCTGCTGGCACCAGTCAAGGTGATCCGCTTCCTCGGCAGATGCTGTTTCCATTTTGTCACGCACTGCATCGAGCCGCGCAGTCAATGCCTGGCCACGATAGAGTGCCTGGGCGCATACTTCCCCGGTGTGATTAACGCGCATCAGGCCGGCGCTATGACGGGCAGCATCCGCTTCCAGATGCGCTGGCGCCATGTCAGCGGCAGGCGATGGTCGAGTTCCGGTTGGAGTGGCCTGTGAGGCGGTTCGGAGTGCCTGGTCTGCGCGAATAAGAAACTGGTCCAGGAGAGTAAGCGAACGTTTTGAATTCATTAATAATCCCTGCTACCGCCCTGTGCAATATGGTCTATCATTACAATCATGTGAAAAGCTGCAAGCCGTCATTATACGTGGCGCACGCAGGCACAACAATGATGGTGGATCATGGAAGCCCGCAGTGAACGAAGATCGATACTAAGAAAAGCGATCCATAGCACGGTAAGCGTGTTCGATCGCATTAGCCATGAGTATGTCGGTTTGTTGGCCGATTTCTCGCCCGAAGGAGTGCTCGTTACCACCAGTGTCAACCCAATCGAACTGGGTCGCATGTTCCAGTTCACGATTCTGGTGCAATCCTGCAAGGATGTGGATGCGACGGACAGGGGCGAATTTAATGCGATCTCGATGTGGAGCGAGCGCACCAGTCCATCTTTTTATGGCACCGGGTTCAAGCTCGCCAACCCTTCTCCTGAAGTCCTGAAACTTCTGGAAACCTGCAGCAAATAACCCGATAATCAGGCCCCATTGTAACTGATCGGGGTTGATTATGTGGCGAAGGGGTCTGCTATCGCTGGGCGGTATCCTGCTGGCGCTGGCTGCAATACTGATAATCCGCACAGCTCTCTATAGCTCTGCTGTGCCCGACAGCGGCGCCGCAGTATTGGTCGACGTACCCGCGGGCGCTGTACAGCGCTATGCTGCGGCAGTCAGGTTGCCGACCATTTCCGCACTTACAGATGAGCAGGCGCGTACTAGCCAGTTTTCCGCTTTCCAGCAATACCTCACCGATGCCTTTCCCGCTTTGCATCGCAATCTGCGCAGGGAAACCTTCAATGAGTTTGCGTTGCTCTACACCTGGCAAGGCAGCGATCCGCATCTGAAACCACTGCTGCTGGTATCGCATCAGGATGTGGTCCCGATTGAACCCGGCACCGAGCCTGACTGGGAGCAGCCACCGTTTTCGGGAGCGGAATCCGGGGGCTATATCTGGGGACGAGGCGCGTGGGACGCGAAGGCTACCCTGATGGCGTCGCTCGAAGCGGTCGAGATGCTGCTGGGACAGGGCGTCATGCCCCGTCGTACTGTGATGCTGGCGTTTGGCCATGACGAGGAAATCGGTGGCCGTGCCGGTGCCGCCGCCATCGCAGCCGAGTTGCAGCGCCGCGGTGTCACTTTTGAACTCGTACTCGACGAGGGCGACGTGATCCGTGCACCAGGGGTAATGCC
>CAMYKE010000203.1:0-3693 GCA_947258895.1 uncultured Pseudomonadales bacterium
ATGCGTACCGCGGGCTGTCCCATGACGACTCGACTGTCGACCTGGCAGAACTGATTACCTACGTGGCGGCGATCGATGGTATCGACCGGATTCGTTTCACCACCTCGCACCCGCTGGAATTTTCCGACAGCCTCATCGAGGTCTATCGCAATGTGCCGGAACTGGTCAACCACCTGCACCTGCCGGTGCAAAGCGGTTCCAATCGCATCCTGGCCGCGATGAAGCGCGGCCACCAGGTCGCCGAGTACCGTGACAAGATCCGGCGCTTGCGCGAAATTCGCCCGCACATCAGTATGTCGTCAGACTTTATCGTCGGCTTCCCGGGAGAAACAGACGCCGAGTTCGCGGAAACCATGCAACTGATCGAGAACATCGGTTTTGATCATTCCTTCAGCTTTATCTACAGCGCCCGCCCCGGAACCCCGGCTGCGGAACTGGAGGATCCAACCCCCGAAGCGATTAAGAAACAGCGTCTGCATATTCTGCAAACCCGCATCAACCAGCAGGCTATGGCCATCAGTGAATCCATGGTGGGCGGTGTCGAGCGAATCCTGGTCATGGGTCCGTCCAAGCGAGATCCGGAGCAATTGCAGGGGCGCACCGAGAATAACCGGGTAGTGATCTTCCGCAGCGCGGACCGGGATTTGATCGGGAAATTTATCGATGTGCGAATCACCACGGCAATGCCCAACTCGCTACGTGGTGAAATTGCCTGAGGTGACCGGAGACAATGAAGGCACCAAACCCCGTCATATTTTTAACACCCTGTTGCATATAAACTACACCGTTAACGCAATATCGCTATAAGCGGTCCCAATCAGGCGTTTCCCTTGTAAGGGTAAATCACTATACTGATTATGAGCGTTTCCCAGAGGAGCAAAGAAACCGATCTTGGATACCGACACTTCGACAGTGACCTGTCAATTGTCACTGCAACCCGAAGACACCGGCCGCCTGGCGAGCCTGTGTGGGCAGCTGGACGAAAATATCAAGCTGATCGAACGCCGTCTCGGCGTGCATATCAATAATCGTGGTAATACCTTCCATCTGTCCGGGGAAGAAACCGGCGTGTACGCCGCCAACCAGGTGCTGGAACACCTGTACCGCGCTACCGAAACCGACCAGCCCGTGACTCCGGAACAGGTCCACCTGGCACTGCGCGATGCGGACGCACCGCCCGGCCAGACAGATAGCGCAGCAGAATCACTGATCCACACCAAGCGGGTTATAATCAAACCACGCGGTGACAATCAACGCCAGTACGCACACAACATCAAGCAGCTGGATGTCAATTTCGGGATCGGCCCGGCCGGCACCGGTAAGACTTACCTGGCCGTGGCCTGCGCCGTAGCCGCGCTGGAAAAGGATGAAGTACGGCGCATAGTACTGGTGCGCCCCGCTGTGGAGGCAGGTGAAAAGCTCGGTTTTTTACCCGGCGACATGGCCCAGAAAGTCGATCCCTACCTGCGGCCACTGTACGACGCCCTCTATGAAATGATGGGGTTCGAAAAGGTTGCGCGCCTGATCGAGCGCAATATTATCGAGGTTGCCCCACTGGCGTACATGCGCGGACGCACCCTGAACGACGCGTTTATCATTCTCGACGAGAGCCAGAATACCACCCAGGAGCAGATGAAAATGTTCCTCACCCGAATTGGTTTCGGCGCCCACGCCGTGATCACGGGAGACATCACCCAGATCGATTTGCCACAGGGCAAGCGTTCCGGTCTGACCCATGCCATCGAGGTCCTGAAAGGTATCAAGGGTATCGGTTTTACCTATTTCAGCGCCAGGGATGTAGTGCGTCACACCCTGGTACAAAAAATAGTGGAAGCCTATGACGACTATGACAACCACGCCGCGCCGGGCGCACCAGAACCACAATGACCGTAGCTATCCAGGTCGCCAGTGTCAATTCCGAGATTCCCGAGCATAATGACATCGCAGCCTGGGTCGACTGCGTGCTGCGTGACCGGCGTATTCCCGCTGCCAGCGAAGTCAGCATCCGTATCGTCGATGAGCCGGAGATCACCGGGTTGAACGAAACCTACCGCAATAAAAGCGGGCCTACCAACGTATTATCATTTCCATTCGAGGCGCCACCCGGTTTGCCGAGGCAGGATGACAGGCTACCGCTCTTGCTGGGTGATATCATTATTTGCGCGCCGGTAGTTACCCGGGAAGCCCGTGAACAGCACAAGCAGGTTCGCTCCCATTGGGCGCATATGGTGGTGCACGGCACGCTGCATCTGCTGGGTTATGACCATCGGTCCGACCGGCAGGCGCACCAAATGGAGACCCTGGAGCAACAGCTGCTGGCCAGCCTCGATTTCCCCAATCCTTACCAGGAACCACTCGAACAAGCAAAATGAATAAAGATCTGCAGTATCCTGAGCAGGAGCCGCAAACATTCTGGCGCAAGCTCATCCGGACGTTCCGAAACCAGGAGCCACCGGAAAATGAAATGTTGGAGTACCTGCGCGAAGCGCACCACCAGCAACAACTCGACGGGGTTTCCCTCAATATTATGGAGGGCGCTATCGAGGTCGCGGGAATGAAGGTGCGCGACATCATGATCCCGCGCCCGCAAATGGTCGTCGTGAAGCTCGCGGATGAGCTCGAGCAGTATTTACCGCTGGTAATTGAAAGCGGCCATTCCCGGTTCCCGGTGATCGGCGAAAAAACCGATGAAGTCCTCGGCATCCTGCTGGCCAAGGACCTGCTGCCGCTGCTGCTGAACGGCGACCTGCAGCGTTTCAAGCTAAAGGACATCTTGCGCCCGGCAACAGTGATTCCCGAAAGCAAGCGGCTCCCCTCGCTGCTCAACGAGTTCCGAACCAACCGCAATCACATGGCCGTGGTGGTCGATGAATATGGCGGCATCTCCGGCCTGGTGACCATCGAGGATGTGCTCGAGGAAATCGTTGGCGAAATCGAGGACGAGTATGACACCGACGACGAGGACGCCTATATCCGGAAAACCGAAGACGGCCGTTTCATCGTCAATGCCCTGACCTCTATAGAGGACTTTAATGACTATTTCGATATCGAGTTCAGCGCTGAAGAATGCGATACCATCGGCGGTATCGTCATGCAGGAACTCGGCCGTCTGCCGCGAATCAACGAGACGCTTGAAATAGCCGGCCTGCGATTTAAAGTGCTGACCGCCGACAGGCGCCGTATTCGCTACCTGCAAGTCAGACGCTAACCATCCAATGTCCGCGGCGACGGATCTCAGGGTGCCAGGCAAACGGGGTGCGGCGACGGCACTGCTGGCCGGCGCTTTGGCACCGCTGGCGTTAGCGCCGTATGACCTGTGGCCGGCTGGCATCGCCTCCCTGTTGCTACTGCTTATTTGCCTGCAGGACGTGGCGCCCCGCCAGGGATTCTGGCGCGGCTGGCTGTTTGGGGTGGGATTATTCGGCACCGGCAGCTCGTGGGTTTTTGTCAGCATCCACCTGTACGGGCAGGCTTCGGTAGCACTCGCCGCGTTCCTGACGGGGATTTTCGTTGCGGTACTGGCGCTGTTCTTCGGCGCCCTGTTTGGCTATGGCTACGTGCACTTGACAGGGCATTCGAAAATCGCGTTGGTGGCCGGATTCCCTGCTCTGTGGGTGCTATTCGAATGGTTACGCTCGTGGCTGTTTACCGGCTTCCCCTGGCTGCTGGTCGGCTATGCGCATACCGACACCC
>CAMYKE010000203.1:3710-7922 GCA_947258895.1 uncultured Pseudomonadales bacterium
CTTATCGCCCCGCTGCTGGGCATTCCCGGCTGGACCAGGGACGTGGGGGAGTCGCTCCAGGTCGCGCTCTTTCAACCCAATATCCCACAGGATATCAAGTGGTTACCAGAGCAGCGCAGCAAGACGATCCGGCTGTTGCAGGATAACCTGGCTGAGCATGGCAGTGCCGATCTGCTGGTCTGGCCGGAAAATGCGATCCCCGCGTTTTACCACCAGGCGGGGCCCTTTATTGCCGCCATCAGCCGCCAGGCCGACCGCCACCGACTGGGGATTGTCAGCGGCATACCCTACCGTCGCACCGATTCAGCCTCCGGGCAACACCAGCTGCACAACAGCATTGCCGGCTTTGGCATGGCCGCCGGGGAATACCACAAACAGAAGCTGGTGCCATTCGGGGAGTATGTGCCGCTCCAGGACCTCCTGCGCGGGCTGGTCGATTTTTTTGACCTGCCAATGTCCAATTTTCGCCCCGGACCGGTGGGACAAGCGCCGCTGAAGTTGCGTACGGGAGATCGCACCCTGACTATCGCGCCATTTATCTGTTACGAAATAGTATATCCCGACTTCGTCAGGAAGCTGGGCAAAGACAGCGGCCTGCTACTGACGACCAGCGACGACAGCTGGTTTGGAAAATCAATCGGGCCCAGCCAGCACCTGCAAATGGCGCGCATGCGAGCGCTGGAAAACGGGCGCTACCTGCTGCGCGGCACCAACACCGGGCTCACCGCCCTGATCAACCCGGCTGGCAGCGTAATTGCGCAGGCAGCACAGTTTGAACACACCACCCTGCGTGGTGAAGTGCGCGAAGTAAAAGGCCGGACACCCTATGGCAGCCTCGGTTCGTGGCCAATCCTGGCGTTATGTGTCGCTTGCCTGGTCGTGCCCCTGTCTCAGAATCGACGACGGCACGCTAGCGCGTAGCGCACGGGGCTGGCGAGACGCACCGGACACTCAGCCGTAACGATAGCGATACCATGCCATACCGAGCCATTCATGCAATGCGGCCACGCTCAGGTACAGCGCGCTGGCCTGGGGCACAAAGTCCAGCACGTCGAGCGGTGTCATTCGATTCGCAGTAAAAATGGTAGGTGCAGCCCTGACCCGAAAGCCCGCTTGCCTGAAACTATAGAGGGCCCGCGGCATGTGCATGGCATGGGTAACCAGCAGCACGCCATCAACATCCTCTGCGGCCAGCATTTTTTTCGCCAGCCGCGCGTTCTCCCAGGTGGTCCGGCTGGCGCTTTCCCGCCAGCGCACCGTCGCGAAAAATTCCCGCTCCAGCACCCGCTGCATATAAAAGGCCTCCGGCGCTTCATCCGCCCAGACGCTGCCACCCGCCACCAGGATCGGCAGCCCGCTGCGTCGCTGCAGGTACGCCGCGTAGCGCAGGCGCTCGAGGGCACGCGCATTGGGGATATCATGATCCTGATATTCCGGTGCGCCACGGTGCCGGCCACCCCCAATGACCACAATTGCCTCATAATCCGCCAGTTCGATCGCGGCAATATTCAGCGCGGGATAGCGCTCCAGACCCGCGGCCAGATAGTGACTGGTGACTGGCATACACACGATCGCCAGGCTGAGCACGGACACTCCGATGACGCCATTACGCAACCCCTTCCAGCGCTGCAAAAAAAGCAGCGCCAGCAGGATCAGCAGCAGGTTGAGCGCCGGCGGCAGCGCCAGGGTCTTGAGCAGGTAACGCAGCAACATGAGTTATCGGGAAACCACCTGGTAGACTGGACCTGGCCGTTCTAGTGGGTGACCCTGTGAAAATCTTTCCCGCCGCACTCGGTGCAGTTGGCCAGTACATCCGGGGCGGTAAAGACGAGGAGATTGCCACAATCGTCGCAGGCAAAAGTGCCTACCAGGACCTCGTCGCCGCTGTGGTATTCGAGGTCGCGCTCCGCCAGTTCTCTGGAGAACTCCTCCTGCTCCAGGCGGGTCTTGTCGGCGACCATCAACAGCAACTCCAGCAGGCGACCCTCCAGGAGATCCGTATCGAATTTCAACCAGTCCGCGAGGTCCTTGCGGGTTTCCGACAGAAACCGGGCCAGGCCCTTCAAGTCACGTTTCACGTACGCTGCCAGCAAGCCGGCCTCCTCGCGGGTCATTTCCTCCGCGGCCAGCTCCAGCTCGATGGCCTGCTCGAGGTCATCTTTCAGTACCGACAGGGTGCGCTCCTCTGCAGCGGCAACCGAATCCTGGAGCCTGTCCAGCAGGGAGTGATACGCCTTATCCCTGGCAGAACCAGTTTTGTCGTCAGCTTGTGGCATAGGATTCATTTTTCCGTGTTTAGTCCACCGAATGGGCGGTTTATTTAGGACACTGCACTAGTGTATCCTACGTGTTTCGATTTTTCAGGTACTACCAGCAAAATGGAAGAGCAGTATCATCCAGGCGACATTGAACCGCGGGTGCAAGCCTACTGGCAGGAAAACCGCAGTTTCTCGGTCCACGAAGACCGCAGCCGTGAAAAATTCTACAGCCTGGCGATGTTCCCCTATCCCAGTGGCAAGCTGCACATGGGACATGTACGCAACTACACCATTGGCGATGTGATTGCGCGATACCAGCGCATGCTGGGCAAAAATGTCCTGCAACCCATGGGTTGGGATGCATTCGGCCTGCCCGCAGAAAATGCTGCAATCCAGAATAAGACCGCACCCGCCAGGTGGACCTACGAAAATATCGATTATATGCGCACCCAACTGCAACAACTGGGGTTTGCCTATGCCTGGGACCGGGAACTGGCGACCTGCAGTCCCGAGTATTATCGCTGGGAACAGTGGTTCTTTACCCGCCTGTACGAAAAGGGCCTGGTATACAAGAAAATGGCCACCGTCAACTGGGATCCGGTCGACCAGACCGTGCTTGCCAATGAGCAGGTGATCGAGGGCCGCGGCTGGCGTTCCGGGGCACTGGTCGAACGCAGGGAAATTCCGCAGTGGTTTATCAGGATTACGGCCTACGCCGAAGAATTGTTGACCGACCTGGATGCCCTGGAAGATTGGCCGGAGCAGGTCAAGATCATGCAACGCAACTGGATTGGCAAGAGCCGCGGCGTCGATATGCGCTTCGACCTGTCACATCCGTTCAGCGGGCATGACGCATTTGAGGTGTACACCACCCGGCCCGACACGTTGCTGGGCGTTACCTATGTCAGTCTCGCTGCAGAGCACCCGATCGCGCTGTCCGTGGCGGAGCAAAACAGCGCACTACGGACATTCCTCGACGAATGCAAAGGCCAGTCGATCGCAGAAGTCGACATGGCGAACATGGAAAAGCGGGGCATGGATACCGGGCTCACGGTGCTGCATCCGGTTAGCGGCGCAGAAATACCGGTATGGGTCGCCAATTATGTACTGATGGAATATGGCTCCGGCGCGGTGATGGCGGTCCCGGCCCATGACCAGCGCGACTGGGAATTTGCGCGTGCCTATGGACTTCCCATTGCGCAGGTCATCGAACCACTGGATGACGAACCGGTTGACCTGGCGCAGCAGGCCTTTGTTGCAAAGGGCCGCCTGATCAACTCCGGGGAGTTCGACGGGCTGGGCTTCGACGCCGCTTTCGACGCCATCGCCGCATATCTCGAGAAGGCTGGCAAGGGACGCACCACGATCAATTACCGGCTCAGGGATTGGGGCGTATCGCGGCAACGCTACTGGGGCGCACCGATCCCAATGCTTAATCTTGCGGATGGCGCTGAGGTCCCGGTGCCTGCGGAGCGCCTGCCGGTATTGCTGCCTGAAGATGTCGAAATGGATGGTGTACTAAGCCCGATCAAGGCCGACCCGGAGTGGCGCAGGACAGAAATCAATGGCATCGCTGCCGAACACGAAACCGACACCTTCGACACGTTCATGGAATCGTCCTGGTATTACGCCCGGTTCTGTTGCCCGGATTATGATGCCGGTATGCTGGATTCCGATGCAGCCAACTATTGGTTACCGGTCGATCAGTATGTGGGTGGAATCGAGCATGCCATATTGCACCTGTTATACGCGCGCTTCTTCCACAAACTGATGCGCGACGAAGGCCTCGTGACTAGCGATGAACCGTTCCGTCGGCTGCTCTGCCAGGGCATGGTGCTAAAGGACGGCACCAAGATGTCAAAGTCCAAGGGCAACACCGTCGATCCGCAGCAACTGATTGATCGGTACGGTGCCGATACGGTGCGCCTCTTTACCATGTTTGCCGCACCCCCCG
>CAMYKE010000203.1:7929-11337 GCA_947258895.1 uncultured Pseudomonadales bacterium
GGCGTCGAGGGGGCCCATCGGTTTTTACGCAGGTTATGGCGAGCGGTCGCAGCCCACGTGGCCGAAGGCACGCCGGTCGAACTCCAGGTTGCACGACTGGCCCCCCACGAGCAAGCGTTGCGTCGCAAAACCCATGAGACAATCGCCAAGGTAAGCGACGACTTCGGTCGCCGCCTCACCTTCAACACCGCGATCGCCGCGGTGATGGAACTCCTGAACGAAACCGGCAAGCATGCCGATAGCGAATCCCCGCAGGCGCTGGCGGTCGAGCGCGAAGCGTTACAGGCCGCCATCCTCATGTTGGCACCGATCGTGCCACATGTATGCCAGGAGCTGTGGCAGGCCCTCGGCCACGATACTCCGGTGATCGACGCTGCGTGGCCAGCGCACGATCCTGACGCTCTGGTCCGGGACAGTATCGAGATGGTCGTGCAGGTGAATGGCAAGCTGCGAGGCAAAATCGAGATACCGACCGGAACGGACAAGGCTGGAATCGAAGCCCAGGCCCTTGGCAATGAAAATGCCCAGCGCTTTATCGGCGGCAAGAACGTGGTGAAAGTCATTGTGGTACCCAACAAACTTGTCAACATAGTAGTGCGGGGATAACTATGCGCAGCACCCATATTACCTTCACCACGCTGCTGGTACTGGCCATCACCAGCTGCGGCTGGCACCTGCGCGGCATCGAACCGCTGGCCGAGGAACTGCAGGCGTTGCACCTCGACGCCGGGGAGCCGGATGGCGAATTCTCACTGGCCTTGCAGCGTTCGCTGGCGGCCAGTGGGGTGCGCCTGATCAAGACCAGGGAGGAAGCGCCCATCATCCTCGAAGTCAGCCCCGCGCAAA
Source organism: uncultured Pseudomonadales bacterium (assembly GCA_947258895.1). The sequence goes on from CAMYKE010000203.1 coordinate 8,776, forward strand.
ACAGGCGCCGCACCATCAGCACTACAGATATCGGCAAGGCGGCCGAGTACTATTTGAGCACCAGCATCGAGTACCGGGTGCTGAATGCGGCCGGAGAGATCATTCTGGGGCCGGAGCGCCTGGAAACGGAGAAGGTCTATGTGTTTGACCGCCTCAATGTCGCCAGCACCTATGAAGAAGAACAGTTGCTGCGCAGCGAAATGCGCCGAGACCTGGTGGCGCAATTGATTCGCCGCTACCAGACCGTATCGCCAGCCAGACTCGTCCCTGCGAGCTGATGAAACTGGACTCGGCGGGACTGGCAGCGCAACTGCGCGCGGAGTTGAAACCGGTCTACATTATTTCGGGGGACGATACCCTGTTGGTGCAGGAAGCCTGTTCGCTGGTTCGAGAAGCCGCTCGCACGGCGGGGTACCTCGAACGCCAGGTATTCAACATTGACGCCAAATTCAACTGGGACGAATTCCAGCAAACCGCCAGCGAGCTATCGCTGTTTTCGTCGCAGCGACTCATCGAGTTAAGAATACCCACGGGCAAACCGGGTGACCAGGGCAAAAAGGCGCTGCAGGCCTATGCCAGCAGTATGCCCGCCGCTGACCGGCTCCTGATTGTGACCGGCAAACTGGACAAGCGCGCCACGGCAAGTGGCTGGTTTAAGGCGCTTGACCAGCAGGGGGCGCACGTCGCGTTGTGGCCAATCAAGCGCAACCAGTTACCGCGCTGGATCAAACAACGGATGGAGCAGGCGGGCATCGATGCGAGCGATGAAGCCGTCGCCCTGCTTGCCGATCTCGTCGATGGAAATCTGCTGGCGGCCGTGCAGGAAATTGAAAAACTCAAGCTGGCGTCCAGTGATACGACCTTGACGCCCGAAGTGGTAAAAGCATCGGTCTCCGACAGTTCCCGCTACAACCTGTTTGACCTGGTGGATGCCGCATTGGGCGGTGATGCGCGGGCAACCTGCAAAATGCTCCACGGACTGAAAAACGAGGGATGTGACCCCCTGGCCCTGCTGTGGAGCGTGAACCGCGAGATTCGCCAGCTCGGCCAACTGGCCGCACGAATTGAGCGCGGTGCCAGTGCCAGCCAGGCGATGCAACAACTGCATGTCTGGCGTAGCAAGCAGAAGGCGCTGGGCGCAGCCCTGCAGCGCCTCAGCCGCGCTCGCCTCGAGTCCCTTACTCGCCAGTTGGCGAAACTCGATCTGACACTCAAAGGTGCCGGTCCCGGCAACGGTTGGGATCAACTCGAATCGCTGCTGCTGACGCTGGCAGGGACAAACCCCCACCAAAAAAGCCGCGTCCGGTGACCGGGCGCGGCTCTTCAGATTACGGACCCGGGCCGACAGCCCGGGTCACAGGCTCCGCGAGTTAATCGGCAGCCTGCGCAGTCTCGGTCTTGAGGACCGCGACTACCCGTCGGTTTTGCTGGCGGCCGTCCTTGCTATCGTTACTCGCACGCGGCCTGGCCTCACCAAACCCCTTTGCCGTGAGGCGATCAGCGGCAATCCCGTGCTGCTCGACCAGGACCGCGCGCACCGCTTCCGCCCGTTGCTGCGAAAGTTGCTGGTTATAGTCCGCATCGCCGGTTGAATCCGTGTGGCCCTCGACCACCCCGCTCACCGACGGAAACAGCTTCATGAACTCGGCAACACGCTTGATTTCGCTGAAAAACGCCGGATTTACCGTCGTCGCATTCAGGTCGAACAGCACTTCGAGCTCAACCTGGACCGTTTTCTTGATCACGTACTGACAGCCCTTGTCATCGACACGCGCGCCGGCCGGCGTGTTGGCGCAGTCATCCTTGTAGTTGGCGACGCCGTCGCCATCGCTATCCAGCGGGCATCCTACGGAATCAACGGCCACACCGGCGGGAGTATCCGGGCATTGATCGGCAACGTCGCTCACACCATCACCATCGCTATCGCGGACGCCCTCGCCAGCACCGGCCAGAGTTCCCTCGCTACCGGTTGCAGAGGATTGCGCGCCGAACACGTAGCTGAGGCCCAGGGTAACCATCCCGTCGAGTTCGTTATCGTCATTATGCAGGCCAAGAAAACTGCGGGCATCGGCGCGTAGCGACAGGCGATCACCGAAATACTTCTTGATGCCGCCGCCGACGTTCATCATGGAATCATTGTCGTCACCCAGAGCGCTGCTCTTTTCGAGCACTCCCAGGCCGATCGCGAAATACGGCTGCCAGGAATCGCCATCAGTCAGGTGATACAGGGCATCCAGACGATACATCTTGCCGTCTACCTCAAGGCCCGGCACATCCGTATCTTCGCTGGCAAGGTCCGAATACACCGCTTCCAGCATCAGGCGCCTGTTCAATATGACACCGAGGCCGCCTTCTACCACATAGGTGTCGTCAAATCCGCGGTCACTGTCATAAAAATAACGGCCGCCGCCCAGCATGACCGAAACACCCTTCTCGGGAGCGGCAAACGCCGCCTGCCCCAGACCCAGGGTCATTCCGCCAAAAAGTACCGCTGCAATAAGTTTTTTCACTGTTGTTCCTGTTTCCCGGTTGCCAAGCATGATCTGCTGGTTGCATCCCGCG
>CAMYKE010000204.1 GCA_947258895.1 uncultured Pseudomonadales bacterium
CACCGCCAGCACCCGGGCGACCATGTCCCGCGGCAGGTCACCGTTGAACAGGCTGACGGCAAAAGTCCAGCCGGCCAGGATCAGTACCCACAGCAGCAGCGAGCCCTCATGAGCCCCCCATACAGCGCTGAACTTGAACTGCAGTGGTAACGCGGTATTGGAATTGTTGGCGACATAGCGCACTGAAAAATCATCGCTCACGAACGCCTGCGCCAGACAGGCAAAACTGAATACCAGGAACATAAACTGGGCCCATGCCAGCGGCCGGGCATAAGACATCCACAGTTCGTTGCCGCGCGCTGCGCCTGCCAGCGGTACCGTCGCCAGCAACATTGCCATGGCCAGCGCCAGGATCAGTGCCAGATGACCGAGCTCCGGGATCATGGGTACCTGCCCCCCGGCGCCCCTGTGGTACCCGCCTGCTCCAGGGCGTCGGCAACTTCCGGCGGCATGTAGTTTTCATCGTGCTTTGCCAGCACCTCGACCGCGGCCAGTTCCCCGGCACTATTCAAACGGCCCTGCGCTACGATACCCTGCCCTTCACGAAACAGGTCGGGCAGGATACCCTGGTAGTGAATGGTGACCTTGTGTACATAGTCGGTGACCTGGAAGCTGACCCGCAACGATTGCGGATCCCGCGCCACGCTGTTTTCAACTACCATACCGCCGGCTCGAATCAGCGCGTTCTCCGGCGCCTCGCCAGTCGCGATCTGGGTGGGCGTATAGAACAGGTTGATATTTTCCTGCAGGGCGACCAGCGCCAGGCCGACGGCCACGCCTACCCCGGCCACTATGAATAACACGATGCCCAGCCGTTGCCTACGAATCGGATGCATTGTGTGCCTCGCGACGGATATAACGGGCATGTTCGCCAAGCACTCGCTTGCGTTGCCGCAGTGGCTGCAGGATGTTCAGACCCAGCACCAGCAGGGCAATCCCGTACGCTGACCAGACGTAGACGCCGTGCCCGCCCATCGCCAGAAACTCATTGAAACTGCTAAAACTCATCGCTTCATCGCCAACTCGCGAACCCAGGTCGTCCGCCATTCACGCTCGAGAATCTCCACTCGGGTGCGCAGCAACAATACCCAGGTAAAAAAACAATAGAACCCGATCACCATGATCAACAACGGCAGCCACATCTCGGCCGGCATCGCCGGTTTTTCGGTTATCGTAAAGGTAGCGGGTTGGTGCAGGGTATTCCACCATTCTACCGAATACTTGATAATCGGGATATTGACCAGCCCCACCAGTACCAGGATTGCGCTGGCCCTGGCCGCCTGGCTACGTTCGCTGATTGCGGATTGCAACGCCATTACCCCGAAGTACAGGAACAATAGAATCAACATGGATGTCAGCCGTGCGTCCCACACCCACCAGGTACCCCAGGTCGGCTTCCCCCAAATCGAGCCGGTAACCAACGCCAGGAACGTCATCGAGGCCCCCACCGGCGCGATGCATTTCGCCACCATATCGGCGAGTTTCATTTTCCAGACCAGCCCGACGGCGCTCGCCACCGCCATCAGCAGGTAGGCAGATTGGGCCAGGATTGCACTGGGCACATGGATGTAGATAATCCGGAAACTATTGCCCTGCTGATAGTCCGCCGGAGCGAACAGCAAGCCCCATACCGTGCCACAGCCAAGCATTGCCAGGGCCAGAACCGCGAACCAGAACGACCAGCGACAACTTATGTCGTAAAACCACCTGGGCGAACCCAATTTATGAAACCAACGCCACATTCCGATCCTTACTTCCCGCTCTTTAACTTCCAAGACTGATGCGCAACCCGGCGCTGATCGCCAGCGGCGCCAGCACTACCGAAAGCGCCAGCATCGCGCCCAACAGGGCAAAATGCCCCGTCACCGGCAATCCCAGTGCGACCGCCTGCACCGCAGTCGAGGCAAAAATCAATACCGGAATGTACAGCGGCAACACCAATAGTGACAACAGCAAGCCGTTTTTTCTCAATCCCGTTGTCAGCGACGATCCCACCGCGCCGATAAAACTCAACACCGGCGTACCCAGCAACAGCGTCCATACCAGCGTCGCCAGCGCATCGCCGGACAGGAACAACATCATACCCAGCAGGGGCGATAACAGGGTTAGCGGCAGACCGCTCAACAGCCAGTGCCCAAACACCTTGGCAAGAATACTCAAATACAGGGGTTGGGGCGACAGCAGCAGTTGTTCCAGGGTACCGTCCTGGAAATCCGACTGGAATAGCATGTCCAGCGATAACAGCGTAGCCAGCAACGCCGCTACCCACAGCACGCCGGGCCCAAGCTGGGCCAGAAATACTGCGTCCGGACTGATCGCAAGGGGAAACAGCGTAACCACGATGACGAAAAAAATCAATGGATTGGCTATGTCGCTGGGGTGCCTGAACGCCGATCGTACATCGCGCTTCAATACCGCCAGCAACATCGCCGTCGCGCTGTATCGGTTCCCCGCCATATCAGCCCAACTCCAGGCGACGCACGCCGGAGACACTCTGCAATGGCTGGTGGGTGGTCACGATCACAGCACCGCCACTTGCAACCTGGCTGCGTATCAGCGATTCAATCGAGTCAACCCCGGCTTTATCGATGGCGGTGAAGGGCTCATCCAGGATCCACAGTTGTGCCGGCACCAGATGCAGGCGCGCCAGATTCACGCGCCGCTGCTGGCCGGCTGACAGCGTCGCGCACGGCACATCCTCAAACCCCCGCAGCCCAACGTTCTGCAACGCATCCATGATCCCGGCGCCGGAACTCAGGCCAGCCAGCACCGCATACCACTCTAAATGCTCCTGCGCGGTCAACGCCGCCTTCACTCCGGGCAGGTGCCCGAGGTAATTCATCCGGGCATGGTAGTCGGCGCGCGCCTGATCCAGCGATTGCCCCTGCCAGCGCACCTCGCCTTCGAAGGCAGCCGACAGGCCCGCCAGAATTCGCAACAACGTGGTCTTGCCACTCCCGTTGGGGCCTTCGATCTGCAACACCTCGCCCGCCGCAACGGAGAGGCTCAGGTCGGAAAACAGGATCCGCCGATCGCGTTCGCAAAACAAGCTGGTTGCGCTTAGGAGAGAATCGGCCAAAGGGTATCCCGCGAGTAAATGGCTTGCAAAGCTACAGAATCAGGCGGATCGACCGTTACCCTGTATAGCGCTTCGCTGTGGAAGACAACGCCGCGCATTATATAGAAAGCTGCCTGTGCTGCCTACATGCCGGACAAATTGGATCGCGTGGCGCAGTGCGATAACAGAGATGCTATATTCAGTCGATGGACGTTACATTACCCCCCTTCGTTATCCAGCCCGCACCGCTGGCAGCCAATCCGGAATCCGCGGGGCCGGTCCAGCCCGGGCCCGTGGGCAGCATCCTGACTGCAGTAGTCGAAGCCAGCACGGCCAGGCAGAGGGTTCCGGGACAAGCGAACAGCCTGTTCGAAGTCATTCTCAAGGTCGATAAGCAGCGAATCCTGACCGAAAGCGTGCAAGGTTTCCGGCCCGGCCAGGTCTTGTCGGTCCAGGTACTGCCAGACGGCGGCCTGCGAGTACTGGAACTCATCCAGCCGGCACTTCCCGACATCGCGACTATCGTCCAGCAGGGGCTGCGTGAGGCGCTGCCGCTGCAGCAGAACCCGAGCATACTGCTCAATAACCTGCTCCAGCTACGGACCGTCCTGGCCCAGATTACCCCGAATCCGGCTATCGTGTCTGCGCAGCGCCACATCGACCGCCTGCTGCAATCGATCCCGACCCGCGCGCAGATGCAAAGTCCCAAACCCCTTCAGGCGAACATTGCCAACAGCGGCACGTTCCTGGAAGCTAAATTGCGCAACCACGGCCAGCGCCTCGATCTCGGGCCCGCTACCAGGGACGCAGCGCAACCCGGTGTGCGCGAGGCTCTGCAGGCCAATGCACCACTGGCCAAAGCCATTGCAAATTCCCTCACTACAGACCTCAAGGCGCAATTATTACAGCTTGCCGCTGCGCTTGCACCGCTGGTTCCGGCGCTCAGGGCCAACCCTGCCGCCGGGCATTCGAACGCCAGCGCGCTGCTTAACCGCATCCTGCACTCGATGCTGCCGACCGTGCTGGATCGCAGTGGCACTCCCGATTCGAGACCGACTCTGCAACTGGCCAATACCCCTATCGACGCCAACCTGGCCAATCTGGCGGGTGCTGCGCCAGCCTCGCCAACCGACACCCGGCTGCAGA
>CAMYKE010000205.1 GCA_947258895.1 uncultured Pseudomonadales bacterium
GGACACAGCCTCGCGGGTACCCATCCCGTCGCGAATCAATTGACCGGCCTGGTCCACCAGAAGAATCGCGTTGTTGACCACGATGCCCCCCAGCATGATGCAGCCGATGTATGACTGAACGTTCAGGGTGGTCTTCGTGAAAAATAACGTAACCAGGACGCCGACCGCCGCTAAAGGAACCGAGAACATGACAACCAGGGGATCCCTTAAAGATTCGTATTGACAGGCCAGCACCATATATACCAGGACCAATGCCAGCACGAGCGAGATGATCAGTTCCCTGAACGCCTTTTGCTGTTCTTCGAATTTGCCGGCGACAGTGAGATCATAACCCACGGGACGCGGGATTTGATCCAAGAGGGTCTGCACGTCCAGAGCCACAGAACCCAGATCGCGCCCCGCGACATTGGCCCGGACCGTCACCCTGCGCTGCTGGTCTTTGCGGTCGATCAGAATTGGGCCGCGGCTCGCTTCGGTCACAACAACGTTGCGCAGGGCCACCTTTTCGCCGGCGGCAGTGGTCAAGGTGAGGTTGAGAATTTCGTCTATTGAACGTTTCTCGGCATCCTTGAGCTGAACCAGAATGCGATAGGAATTGCCTTCCGCTCGATACTCGCCGGCTTTGGAACCGGCCACCGCGGTTTGCAGGAGCTGGGTGACGTCACGAACGCTCAAGCCGAGATCGGCGACTTTGTCCCGATTTACACGGATTTCCTGTTGGGGTATGCCGGCTTCGAGACTGGTTTGAACGTCCGTGATGCCCGGCACATCCGCAATCAACCTGGCAACGCTCTCGGCCAGGGCGTCGAGGGTGGCAAGCTCGTAGCCGCGGACCTCGATGGTCAGCCCCTCGTCACCGCCCAGGAGGCGTTCCAGTAAAAACTGACCCTGTGGTGCACGAACACGGATCTCCATGCCTGGGATGCGACCGTCCAATTGTTGACGCAGATCTTGGGCGATTTCCACGTTGGAACGCCCGCGTCGGGCGGCCGGCGTCAGAGACATGCGCATTTCACCCTCCGAGCCCGCGTCGGCTCGCCAGCCGGAGGCGCCGACACTGACCACCGACGCCACAACCTCAGGGACGGCCGGTTGAATGATCTGCTCCATTATGCGTGTCTGCCGATCGACCAGGTCGAGCCGGGTACCGATTTCCATCTTTCCAGTTACGCGAACCTCGCCCTCATCACTGGGGGGCAGAAACTCGCTGCCGATCAGGGGCAAAAGCAGCAAACTCGCGCCGAGCACGGCAGACGCCGCCAAGACGGTGACCAGACGATGGTCCAGGACCGAGCGCAACAAACCCAGATAGCCGTTTTCTAGACCCGCAAAGACGGAGTTAGCGGCGGCGGCCCAGCGGTTCGTTCGAGGCGCCGACTCCTTGAACCGCTGCTGGCTCGAGGTCAGGAGCCTGGACGCCAGCATGGGAACCAGACTCAGCGCCACCGTCAGCGAACAGATCAAGGCAAAGATGATCACGTACGCCAACTCCTTAAAAAGGATGCCCGAGACACCGCGCACGAAAATCAAGGGTAGAAAAATCACCAGCGTGGTTATGGTGCTGGCGATGATGGCCGGCATGACCTCCCGGGCACCCTCCACCGATGCTTGCTCCGGCGCTTCGCCATTCTCACTGCGGCGGCGGAAGATGTTTTCGAGTACGACAATCGAACTGTCGACCATCATCCCCACCCCCAGGGCCAGCCCGCCCAGAGTCATCAGATTGAGGGTGAATCCTCCAAAAAACATTAACGCAAAAGTGGCCACGATTGAGATCGGAATCGACAAAGAAATCACCAGGGTGCTGCGGATGCTGCGCAGGAAAAACAGCAATACCACAATTGCCAGCCCGCCCCCGTAAAGGACCGAGCGGGCGACGTTGGCGATTGATCGCTCGATGAAGTTGCCCTGGTTGATAACCGGGACAACCCTTATTTGGGGAAAGCTTTCGTTGACCGCCTCGATTTCGTCGAGAACTCGCTTGGATACTTCGACCGTATTGGCATTGGCCTGTTTGCGAATGGCCACCCGCAGACCACGTCCACCGTTGACGCGCACGATGCGCGTTAGTTTTTCATAGGTGTCTTTGACTTCGGCGATTTGACCCAGTGTCACAGCCGCACCGTCGCGCTGGACGATAACCGTGTTACGAATCTGATCGAGATTGACAAACTCGGCCGGCGCGCGTAGCGTGACCTCATAACGTCCCTGTTCGATCTTGCCTGCTGGAAGGTCGAGGTTGGCGTCGCGAATCGCTTCGAGCACCCGGTCCAGCGGCAGACCCGCAGCCTTGATCCGGTCAGGATCCAATTCGATCCGGACCTCGCGGTTAAAGCCTCCCCAAACATCGACTTGCGCCACGCCCGGTATGCGGGCAAAGCGGTAGCGTATCTGGACTTCGATTAATTCGGTGAGCTCCACCGGATCGAGGTCGCTGGAAATTCCCAGCAGGACTACCGGAAAACTGGCGATATCGAATTTGCGGATGCGGGGCCTGACGATATCATCCGGCAACTCGTTGATCTCGTCTTCCAATTTACCTTGAACGTCAATTGCCGCGGTGTCGATTTCAGTTCCCCACACGAAGCTGACACGAACCCTGCTGCGGCCCTCGGACGATGATGACGAGATTTCCTCCACCCCGGGCACTGTGGCCACGATCTCTTCAATAATCTGAGTCACCAGCCGCTCCATAACCTCGGGGCTGGCACCTTCGTAATCCGTTCGGATGCTCAGCGTCGGCAGTTCGATGTTGGGCAACATGTCGATCTGCAGCCGGCTTAAAGAGACGGCCCCCAGGATGACGACGATCAGGGTCACCATTGTCGTGAAAATCGGGCGCTTAACACTAAAGCTCGGCAGATTCATTCGGTGTTCACCTTCTGGCGGCCGTCAGCGGTCTCGCTCTGCAAGCCAGGAATCATAATTGCCGAGCCATCCTTCACCAGTTGCTGTCCGAGAGTTACGACCCGGCCTGACAATCCATCGCCTTCCACCTGCACCCGGTTGCCTTCGCGGATGCCGACCTTGACCTCTCGCCAAACAACCGATTTCCCGTCCTCGCTGACAATGAAAACCCCACTGCGATCATCACGGATGGTCAGGGCCTGCTCCGGAATGATCGTGGCCTTCGGCACCCGGGCCAATACCACCGTGGCCCGTATGAACATTCCGGGTTTAAGCCGATGCTGAGGATTGGCGATGATCATTTCAATGCGCGCCTGCCGGGTAGATTTGCGAAAAATGGGGGCAATGCGTTCGATTCGTCCTGGATACCCTTCGTCCGGATAGGCATCTGTTTTTAATGAAATAAGCTGCCCGGGCTTTAGGCGAGCATAGTCTCTCTCGGTGATAAAAACCACCCCGACGATGGGATCGAGTTCGACGATCAACAACAGCTGCGCGTTGGCTGCAACGGTCTGGCCTTCGTCCACGTAGCGCTCAGCCACGAGACGATGCTCGTTGCCACCGGTCCAGCCGGCAGTTACTTTGGTATAGCCCAGTCGGATATTTGCAGTTTCCAACGATGATTCTGCCTTGGTCTTCTGGGCCTCGGTGACTTTAAGTTGCGCCAGCTTCGCTAATTGATCCTGCCCGGCCGCATCAAATTCAGAATCAGACGCGATTCCCCGCTTTAATAGGGACTCGGTACGCTTAAACTCACGGGTTGCGATTTCCAGGTCGCTGCTGGCCTTGGCAAGGTTGGCCTTGGCCACAACCAGATCTGCCTCGGCCTGCGCGACGGCCTGGATGTACTCGGCATTGTCCAGCTCGGCCACAACCTGGCCTCGCTTTACCCTATCGGCAATGTTTACCAACACACGCTCCACGCGGCCGCTCACTTTCGGAGCGACAACAAACTCGGCCAGGGCCTCCAACTCACCGCTAAACGTGCGCTGCAGCGCGATCGGCCCGCGTTGAATCTGAGCCACCTCTACCGGTATCGGTCGCGATGATTTACCGCCCTTGCTCGGCCTGGTAATGTTCTGAAGTTGAGCGAAAATAAACCAGCCTGCTGCTGCCGCTCCAATCAGCAGGACCGTCAGAAGAAAAATTTTAGGGCTACCGTATTTCATGCTAAAATAGCCTTCCCGTTGTACTTGATCAAAAGATTGATTTAAGTTGCTCTATTACTGATATGCAAATGATGCGTGACTATAATTATAAGGTATCTCAGGAAATTGTCACTGCTTTGCCCCCCTT
>CAMYKE010000206.1 GCA_947258895.1 uncultured Pseudomonadales bacterium
GCGGCGAGTTTGAGGCGGGCGATGGCCGTTTGCATGGTATCCATGGTGCGGGTCATGAGGTCAAGCACGCCGGGCACCGGCTCGTCGGGCGGTAGTTCCGACTTGGCCCACAGGGCGTCTATAAAGCGGGTGATCTTCAGCCGGTACACATTGCTTTCCTCATCATCAGCCTTGTCCATGGTTTCCCTGATGGGTTTCTCCGGCGGCCCGCACAAATCTACGGCAATGGTCAGGTCCGAGTCATCGTTAAGGGTCGGCGCAATCGGTATCGGGTTGACGAGGCTGCCATCGACCAACAGCCGGTTACCCCGTTCCACCGGAGTAAAAATCATCGGCACTGCCATCGAGGCGCGAATCGCGCTGAACAACGGACCCTTGTTCAGCCAGATCTCCCGCTCTTCGTAGAGTGAAGTCGCCACCGCCGTATAGCCAATGGGCAGATCCTCGATATCACGGTCGCCAATCAAATCTTTCAGTACCGAAATGATACGTTCGCCTTTGAGCAACGCACCGCCGCGGAACGACCAATCCATGAGGCGAACAACATCACTTTTCTGCAGGGCACAAACCCAATCGGCATAGGTATCCAGCTCTCCCGCCGCGTAGATGCCGCCGATCAGCGCTCCCATCGAGCTGCCCGCGATGTAGCGAATTTTGAATCCCTGGTCCTCGAGACAGCGAATCACACCGATGTGAGTCAAACCCCGTGCTCCGCCACCACCCAGTACCAGTGAGATAGTTCGTTGCTGCGTTGCCATACCTAAATCCTCACAGAGTTTTCATGCTACAGGTTTTTTGCCCGGATCGGGTTGATTTGGGACATCCAGCACCGTTCCCGCCTCGCATCGCGAGGCCAGCGCGATCGCCACTGTAGCGCACCTCACCGGGAGCGGGCAACAGGGATTGACTTATGGCTCGTTCGCCGCTATTCGGCACCCGATACCCTCCGGAAACACGCAGTGGCAACTGACTGATACCTTTTATTTTACTATAGCTCAGGGGAAGCATTGATCGGGCGCTGGTGTCCCGAGCCGGGGTGGATCCGTGTTCAAGCATGTGAGGGCTACGGGCAGATGGCGATTATCGGGAGCGTCTCCGCGGGTTGGGAAACTCTGGCCTTGCGCCACCCAAATCGCCCTCAGGTGAGCGATTGCGCCCGAATTCATTCCAATGTATGGGGGGTAGTATGCACACGGGTTCGCGTGGTCGAACCGTCTGCCAGGGTCTCGCTCGCAGGAGAACGACACTGCACCACTGGCTGCATCGCAAACCGCAAATCGCTCCTGCCAGCGCTACCACCGCACGGGCGAGCCCGCGGGCGGGTCAACCCGCCTTCAATGCGGCTCTGGGTTCAAAAAACTCACGCAGCGCGGCAAGGGAAGCTTTCCCGCTTTTCACGTCGTTCACCACCGCCGTAAATTCAAGTAGCGAGCTCTGTGCAACTTCCCTCCCCGGGAAAGGCCCGATAGTAAAGCCTTCCGGCGTTCGGTAGTACCAGTCATTCTCCATGGTAAAGAAGCGGACACCATTCAGGATTGGTGCGTTCTGGTTGCGTTGCGAATGCTGCTGAAACAAGTAGGACAGTGACATCTGTGGGGTTCCTTTCGTCTCGTCGTGCGTTGTCTAAGTGGAAGAATTATTTACAAAAAACGCAATCCTCACGCTTTTGCTTCGCCATCACCCCGGCCCCGATTGGGTGCTACGCAGCCGTGTTTGTACTCGATTGGGTTGGTACTATGCTTTTTTGGCTGCCCACGAATTTTTTAGTGTTGTCGAACGACGTGGACGGTAAATACTAGTCTTTTCGCAATGAAGCACAATGGCGTTAATTACTTAAGTATTTGTACTTATTAGCCGGTGTTCAACGCCCTGCGGGCTTGTCGGTTTTTTGGCGCAGTTAAATTGACGCAGAAATAATTGATCCAGGACGTCGTCACCGCAAAGCGCGTTCGATCTTGCGCACCAGTGGTTTCATAAAAAACGTTCGCTCCGGCGTTATCTCGACGGGAATGCCAGCATCCGCCAGGGTCTGCTCCATCACCGGGCCTATCGCCGCGACCCGGGTAGCACACAGCGCCCGTTGTAATTGAGCCGCTTTATCATGCTTGTTTGCCACCGCAATGAGTCGGTCCAGTTCCTCGATGAGTTGCAGCACCTGCCGCTCGTCGGCGGCATCCGCGTATACATAGGGTGCGACCGTCGTCACCCGGGCGCCCTGCGCGGCAAGCCAGGTGACGAGTTTGTCATTGGGGTCCGAGCCATATAACTGGACTGATATGCTCCGCTGCTGCAGTTCCTCGCGCGCCAGAGTCGCGATCACGCCGTCGGTGGTGGGCGCATCGGCCAGCAAATCCGGCTTGAGGCCGATCTCCCGCAACGCCCTGCCCGGCTTGGGACCGCGGCTGATCTTTCGCACCCGTGCCAGGGCGTCAATAAAGCTATCGCGAAGTCCCGCACGTTCGGCGAACCCGACCAGGCGGCGCAGTCCCTCCCCGGTGAGTAGAATGAGGTCATCGCCAGGGTCACCTGTGAACCCTCGTAGCCAGGCTTCGACAGGTTCAGGGTCCGGCGCGTCCAGAATAGCGACCAACGGACAACGAATCACGTTCGCGCCGCGCTGCTCCAGCATCTGTGCAAGCACATCCAGTTGCCGGGTCTCAGGAATTGCAACCGTACGGCCGGCAAGCGTGCCCTGTGCAGTATTCATATCAATACCCTGTTGTATTTAATGGTTGTGATCCTTTCCGATCCCCTCCGGAGCGGCCGATGGTTACCCCGGACATCATTCGGGGGTGATTGCCAATGGCAATTATTCCGTCATAATGACAGTACTGAATTCACACCCCTGTGGAAATATCGGCGCCGCGGCGCCAACCGCTCTGATGCAGTGCACGAGTGGGCAAAAGATATCTACAGGGTGATAGAATAGCGCCATCACGCGCCTACCGGAACAGGATTATTAAGTTGATGAGCACCCCCAGGCTTACCCGGGATTGGCAAAAAAGCGCCGCCAACAGTAACGTCATACTGCGTGGCGACGGCTTTTTCGTAAGCTTTAATCCGACGCCGGTCAAAGGTCGCGGCCCGGAGACCGCACTCGTCGACGCCCGCAACCTGCCCGATAGACCACTCTATGTCCTGTCGGGAGATCATCGCGCCGCATTCGAAGCGCTCATCGACTCAGGGTTTGACGACTGCTTCCAATACTACCTGCGGCATCGCGCCTAGCCCGCATCACCAGGACCGGCGCTCTGAAAAGCGTCATTCGATCGAGAGCGCCCCCACCCTCACGCAGGACGGGTTGGGATGAAGCGGCATCTACTTGAAGTGATCCTTAACCAGATGCATCGCTGACTGATACGCACCTTCCACCCGGCCCCCACAACACCAGGCGCCAATGACCGCCAACCGCCGCAGGCTGTCCACGAAATACGGGAGCGCGGCACTGCTGGTAGCATCAAACTGGGCATAGCGCCAAAAATGGCTGAAGTTCCGAACTACAACCAATTCTGTCTCTAAACGGTGTCGCATCCAGGCGAGGCCCGCGGCACAGATATCGGCCGCACTATCGTCGGCATGCTCGAGCGACCACTGTGCCGCAAAATGCAGCATCCACAGGTCGTCGCAACCCGCAGGGGGCTGCCGTCCCGGCATAGCCGACAGCCGGGACACCCACGACACCGTAGCATCGCCGAAAATCCCCTGTATATCCGGCGCTACGGCGCCATTGGTAGCCAGTGCCAGAGCCCAGCACGGGTCATGCAAATCATCAGGCACCTCACGCACCAGGTCGCTGCTGGTATCCAGCAACACCGAACATTGTTCCGCGGGCATACTGGTCACCACCCAGTCAAAGCCCTCGTACTTGTCGCCACCGGTGGCAAAAAGCGTCCACTTCCCTGCGTCGAAATCGAGCTGTTCAATGCGGGTCTGGAAAGCGATTTCGAGCCCGTCAGCCATATAGCGAGCGATACTGGTCATACGTGGTGTACCAACATAGCGGACGGTATCGTCAGGCGATGGCTGCAAGGCCCCCACCTCCACCCGGTACGGGGTAAACGCCCAGCGCTCGGCAACCCCCGCGGCTTGCCACTGTTTGACCCTGGCGTGAAAACCACCGGATTGCGCTGTGATATATTGTGCGCCAGTATCCAGCTGCCCCCAGTCCAGGCGTTTTGATGCCAGCCTCCCGCCAGTGCCGCGGGATTTTTCAAACAGCTGCACGGTTGCGCCAAGTCGCTGCAACTCACTCGCAGCACTGAGGCCGGCCACGCCGGCGCCGATTATTGCTACTTTCATTCGGTCAAGGTCTCGATAGATCCTGTGGGTGCGCAAGCAAACCGCGCGGGTATTATCATATCTTGTAAGCGCGCGAATGTAATGCACAGGGAAATATAGCGGTAGAAAAATATCGTTCCCACACTTGTACTGCTGATGACATGCTCACCCGGTTTTTCCCGGCTAAGAAAGCGGCGGTCGCGGCTGCTTCGCACTGAGCCATTTTTAATTGCACACTTTTTCGGCATAGCGCGGAAAACGCGGAATTAGCCACCTGCTGATCCGCATGGTATTCGGCCCCTATTCCCTGCCGAGCACCTGCATTGCTGACGGCACCTGCGAGGCTCTGGCCGCACTTTACGCAAATACTCGTTTCTGCTAGCATCGAAACAGCTAAAAAGTCCCCTTTGGAAGACCGGATAGCGACCAAAAACACCTCTGCGGCTATAACAATTGATGATCGAATTTGTGCCGTTACTGTTTTCCCAAGCGTCCCGTCGTGCGGTGCTCGGCGCACAACATCGCAGAATTCCTGGCAGCGCGGCACGCCTGCTGAGCGGGCGCGAATGCGGAATTTGTTAATCGAATGGTAAGTAAATCCGACCACTCCGGGACACCGTTCTACCACGTTATCGTCCTGTGCCTGGCGCTGTTCCTGCAAGCCTGCACATCTCCCACTGAGATCACCGCCGCGGATGGCGAGGCTGCGGTCCAGACCCCGCAAGATGTGCGGGCTCCGCTGGAAGGAGATTGGTCGCTCGGCGGGATGGTAGCCGCCGCCAATCCTCATGCAGTTGCTGCAGCGCGCGAGATGCTGGCCCGAGGTGGTCACGCCGTGGATGCGGTAATCGCCGCCCACGCCGTGCTCGGTTTGGTCGAACCCGAGAGTTCCGGAATCGGCGGTAGCGCCTTCATGCTCGTCTATGAGTATGCAGCCAGCTCGCTGGCGCTCTATGACGGCCGTGAAATCGCGCCCGCAGCAGCGTTCCCCGACATGTTCAGGAAGGACGGCCAGACCATGACACCCCGTGACGCCTGGCAGACCGGACTAGGGGTGGGAGTACCCGGTACGGTGGCCCTCTACGAGAAGGCGCACGCGGTGCACGGCAAACTGCCCTGGGCTGACCTTCTGCAACCGGCAATAAAGCTAGCTAAAGAAGGCTTCGAAGTCTCACCCAAACTAAGTAACTTGCTGGTTGAATTAAGACCGGTGTTCAATGCCGATGCCGCCCCGGCCAGCGCCAGGTATTTCTACCCGGGCGGCGAACCTCTGCCGGTCGGGTATCTGCGCAAGAATAGACAGTATGCAAAAACACTGTCGCGGATTGCCACCAGGGGCAGTGCAGCATTTTATTCAGGCCGCATCGCGCGGGCAATCGCCAGGCGCGTCCAGAAACAGCCGTCGGCAGGTTCAATGACCGCTGAAGATCTGTCGCGCTACGAAGCGGTCCTGCGTGAACCTGTCTGTGGAGGCTTCCGCGAGATGCGCATCTGTTCGGCACCGCCACCTTCTTCAGGCATTGCCCAGATCATGATCGCCGCTCTCTACGATCGGTTGCTGGATGGAGTGCAAGCCGCTACACAGGCCGATAAAATGCAGGCCTTTATTGATGCCCAGCGACTGGCATACGCAGACCGCGACCATTTTATCGCGGACCCGGAATTCGTCGCCGTTCCCGTGGCAGGCCTGATCGATGCGCGCTACCTGGCACGCCGTGCAACCCAGCGATTCGCACCGTCCGAGCAGGCAACGCATGGTGATCCCGGCTCGGTACCGGGTCATGCCGCCAGGCTACACCGTTTTGGTGCTGACGCGACCCGCGAGATGGCGGGGACCACTCACTTGTCCATAATGGACACCTATGGCAACGCGGTTTCCATGACCGCGTCGGTCGGTGCGCCATTCGGTTCGTTTCGCT
>CAMYKE010000207.1 GCA_947258895.1 uncultured Pseudomonadales bacterium
TTTGTTCCCACCATCCTGTTGTGCTTTTTCCTCGGCATGTTTGGCATCCACCGCTTTTACGTCGGCAAGATAGGCACCGGCATCCTGATGCTGCTCACGCTGGGCGGTTTTGGAATCTGGACGCTAATCGATTTTATCATTATTGTCTGCGGCAACTTCAAGGACAAAAGCAACGCGATGATCAAACCAGCCTAGCAATCCCCGACAGCAGACGATAGGACGAGGCCGGGCGGTATTGCCTGACGCCTCGCCCTATCGTGTCTACTCGGGCTTCGGGGCCTTGCTGCTCCTTTCTTCAGCCCGCAGGCTCTGCAGCCATCCTTCCATCTCGGCGGGCAACGGTGTTGCTATACCGGTTTGCCACCGATTGCGCCGCGCCTGCTGTTCCAGGTCTGCAATTCTATCCCGCAGATCCGGGTGGCTTGACAGCCACTCCGGGATGGCCAACTCGTCAGCGGGGTCGGTTTCCGCCCCATCGTTTTCAGCCTGGCTGATAATGCTGAAAAATTGCGTATAACCGGCGATATGCCCGTAATGCCGTTGCAACGCTGACAGGGCCTGGGCATCTGCCTTGCTCTCCTGCTCCCGGCTAAAGAACAACAGACCCAGATCGCCACCATAAATCACCCAATCCGCTCGCCGGCTATAATCGCCGGTTACAAAACTGTACATGAGCTGCAGCGCGAGCCCGCGGCTCATGCTGACAACCGGGTCTCGGTGCTTGATATGGGCAATCTCATGTGCCAGCACCATGGCGAGCCCGTTTTCGTCCTGTATTGAGTCCAGCAATCCCCGGCAGACGAACACATGTCCCCCCAAAGTAGCAAATGCATTGGCCATTTCGCTATTGATCAAGTGCACTTTCAGCTGCATGCGGGCTGGCAGATCGCTGGCCTCGCCCAACCTGTCACTGAGGGATTGCAGGTAGCGTTCGGTTTGCAGGCGTTCTGCAGACGCCTGTTCGCCATAGTTTCGCTGCAGATAGCCCGAGAGCTCTTCGTAGGGCTGCACAAACCGCTGTTCTGCCTCGATGGGCAGGTGCACCAGTAGCCGCGGAGCGAAGTAGATAAAGGTGCCAACCAGGATCGCAAGGCCGCTAAAAAACGCCACCAGGAACACGATCATTTTGCTCAGGTGTTGCTGGTGGGCGACGGGGGGCGAATAGTATTGAGGTTCTTCTGGCATGGATAGCGGCTCTCAAACTGCGGCGATAGTACCAAATGCAAACGAACATGGCCTGCTCTTACCAAATGCCGAAATACTCCACCGGTCTGGCTTATACCCTTTTTGCCAGAGTGGCTCAGCGACTGCGCAGGTAATGCACGCTAAACAGTGCGTCTTCATCCAACCAGCAGCCCTCCGCTTCGAACCCGGCTGCAGCGGCCATCTCCTGAAAGCCCGCCACCGAGTATTTGTAGGAATTCTCGGTATGGACCATTTCGGCGCGGGCAAAGCTAAACTCGCAACCCGCAATCGATACACGCTGCTCCACATTGCTCACCAGGTACATCTCAATGCGTTCCTGCGCCTCATTGTAAATTGCGCGGTGGTCGAACTGGTCGAGCCGGAAGTCACCCGCCAGCTCGGTATTGATACGTTGCAGCAGGTTCTTGTTGAATGCCGCGGTGACGCCATCCCTGTCGTTGTACGCCGCATGGAAGACTTCATGATGCTTCACCAGATCCACGCCGATCAGCAGCCTGCCGCCGCTGCCCAGCATTGCAGCGATCCGAGTCAAAAAGCGCCGGGCATCCGGGCGATCAAAGTTGCTGAGCGTAGAGCCGGGGAAGTAAACCAGGCGTTGCGTGGGATCTGCAGCATAAAAATCCCGGGGCCGGGGTAGTTGCTTGGTATAGTCCGCGCACATCGGTTCGATGACCAGGTCGGGAAACTGCGCCTGCAGTTCAGCGGCGGACTGTTCCAGGATCTCCGCAGAAATGTCGACCGGCGCGTAGGAGTGTGGGGAATCCAGCGCACTCAGCAACAGCCTGATCTTAACACCGGCACCGGAGCCGAATTCCAGGATGCGCGCGTCCGGCCCCACCAGTGTGGTAATTTCGGGGACTCGATCCCGCATGATTTGCAGTTCAGTGCGAGTAACGTAATATTCTTCGGTCTCGCAAATGGCAGCGAATAATTGCGAGCCCCGCTCGTCATAAAAATATTTGCATGGCAGTTGTTTTTCATCCCGCCCAAGGCCTTCGATCACATCAGCGAGGAATTCCGTATCCGGCTGCTCCACCGCGAACTCGCCCTCCCCGCACGGCCAGGCGCCTCCCTGCTGTGTCATTGAACGCCCTCCGCCAGACGGATTCCCGAGAACTGCCATTGCGTCACAGGCGGGAAAAAGTTTCGGTAGCTGGCCCGCACATGCCCCGCAGGCGTCGCGCAGGAACCACCCCGCAGTACATATTGATTACACATGAATTTGCCGTTGTATTCACCCACCGCTCCCTCCGGAACCGCAAAACCGGGATAGGCGGAATAGGCGCTGCTGGTCCATTCCCAAAGGTCCCCGAAAAACTGCCGGGTGCGGCTATGGCTGGCGGACCGGGGTCGCAGCTTATCGAGATCCAGGAAGTTACTCTGCAAGTCCGCGTCGGCCCACAGGCGTTGCGCCACGCACTCCCATTCCGCCTCCGTCGGCAGACGCTTGCCGGCCCAGCTGGCATACGCGTTCGCCTCGTAATAATTGACATGACTCACCGGCGCGGCCGGATTCAGGGCTGCCAGCCCACCCAGGGTATATTCGCAGTAACGGTCGTCCTGTTTCACCCAGTACAGCGGCTGGCCAACGCTATCGGTGCCGGCACTTTCAGCACGCGCCGCGGTGACCCAATCCCAGCCATCGGCCAACCAATGTCCTGGCTCCCGGTAACCGCCCGCGGCTATAAACCTCAGGTATTCGGCATTAGTCACCAACCGTGACGCGATTCGAAACGGCTGAATAAAAACCTTATGGCAAGGACGTTCATTGTCGAAGCTGAAGCCCTCACCGGCATGACCGATTTCATAGACACCGCCGATCATCTCCTGCCAGTCCAATTCCGATTCAGACGGCTCCTCTTCCGGCAATGCCGCCACGTCGCGGTACGCCGGGTACAGGGGGTTCTGGAACAAGGCATTCTTGATGTCGGTGAGAATCAGCTCCTGGTGCTGTTGCTCATGCTGGATACCCAATTGCAACAGCTCCAGTATCCTCGCGCGGTGCGGGCCCTGCAAGCCATCCACCAGATCGCTGATATGGGAATCTACATGGCGGCGATAGGCCAGTATTTCTGCACACGAGGGCCGCGAAATCATTCCGCGCCGCGCCCTCCGGTACTGGGGTCCGACCGACTGGTAGTAGGAGTTAAACAGGTAGGCGAATTCTTCGCAATAAGGCTCATAATCCGGCACGAAATCGCGCAGAATAAAGGTTTCGAAAAACCAGCTGGTATGGGCCAGGTGCCATTTGGTCGGACTCGCATCCGGCATCGATTGCAGCCCCTGGTCTTCCGCAGACAAGGGTAGCGCCAGTTCGAGGGAACGAGCGCGGGTCTCGGCGAAATCACGCAATTCGGATGCCTGAGCATCAGCCAGATCCCGGGTTGGCTGGTTCATTGCAAACATGCTCCGTCAGCGTAGCGGTTGCGCTACTTGCCAGTAAAGTTCCGTGTTATTGCGACGCGATGATGAGTGCGATCACCGAATGAGCGCCTGTTTTAATGCACCGAGCTTGGCCTGGATAATCATGGTATTGCGCGGCCCCATGCGAATCAATTGCTTGTGCACCGATGGCAGGCTCTCAAGCGCTGGATCCGCAAATCTGTACAGCACCGAGGTCCGTGGTCGCAACTCGATATCGCCGTTGATAACCGGCGCACTCAAAATCATATCGATCGCGTGGATCATGGTGGTGTGAAAACGTCGATCCTCGGGATAACCCAATTCCACGTAGGCTTCCTCCAGCAATGGAAAATAGTAGGAATACACCGCGACCAGATCATCGTTATCCAATGCGTCGAAAATATCAGCATAGCCGTTGTAACGCTCATAACTAGCCGGATCAATATATTGCTTTTCGGAGACCTGCAAACCCTTGAACGCCTTTGCCGGCCTGGGCACCGAAATATATTTGCTGGCAATTTTTCCGGCGGCCACATTATCGATGGCCGTGACAAACTTGCGTACCACCTCATCGGTATACAGCCAG
>CAMYKE010000208.1:0-702 GCA_947258895.1 uncultured Pseudomonadales bacterium
GGCATTGTAATCAGTCTTCCCGAGGATGGTATTCTCAGTGCCATAAATCCGGGTGCAGCTATGCACCTGGCTAATTCATTTCTTGGTAGCTTTACTCAACTCTTGAATAACAAAATTTAAGCCTTTGATAAACCGGTATTTATTTCGTTGGTCGCAACAAGATCAAACCCCATAGATGCCGCTCTTTTTTTGAGGTTTTTCATCACACGATCACGATACTGCTGTTCATAATAGCCTTGTCCTTGATCGACATATTGGGTTCCATGTTTGAGCATGCTGTAAAAAATCCGAGCCAACTTATGGGCCGTTGCTGTGATCGCCTTTGGCGCGCCCAGCCGCGCTCGCTGTCTTCGGAGATACGCGCCCAGTGCACTCTTTGAGTTGAATAACCCATAGGCAGAGATTCGGAAAGCGGCAGCGGCTCGATTGGCGCAAGGTTTGGTTTTTCCACTCAGAACCTTACCACCGGTAATCTTGTTGCCTGGGCTTAGCCCAAGCCAAGAGGCAAAGTGTTTCTCCGTTGGCCACGCACTCATATCGATTCCTGTTTCTGCTAATACGCGCAGGGCATTGTTTTCATCCATTCCATCTATTCGGGTCAGATCGGTACCCGTGATTCGATAAAGATCACTACGCACGTCAAAAGCCAAACCGTTCTTAGCTTTACGCTTCTTTGTTGGCGGCAAATCCTTCGGTTCACTC
>CAMYKE010000208.1:787-4960 GCA_947258895.1 uncultured Pseudomonadales bacterium
CCCTCCAAAGAGGCCGCTATCGTCTGTTCATCTTGTTTGCAACGTGCATCCCGTAATTTCGCCAGTTCAACAGGTTCACGTATCCCCTTTAGGATCGCCCGGATGATACTCATACCCGTTTTACCGGTAATATCCGTCACCACGTTATCCAGTAATAGATTCATCTGTCGGAGGGCCTTGTGCATATGACGAATGTGATCCGATGCGTTCTGTATTAAATTGTCTCTTTGACGCAAGTAGGCTCGTAGCGCCACCCCTTCTTCAGGAGTTCGAAAACACCCTCGAAGAAGACCGTAAGTATGTAACTGCTGTAACCATTGGCAATCCTGAACATCACTTTTACGGCCTGGGACATTCTTGACATGGCGGGCGTTGACTAGAAGAACCTCCAATCCTCGTTCTTCGAGTACTTCATAGGCCGGAATCCAGTAGACTCCCGTCGATTCCATGGCGATTGTCTGGATACCTAATTTAACCAGCCAATCTGCCATTCGATTAAGATCTCGGGTAAAGCACGGGAACTCACGAACCGGTTGATCATCCAGCTCAGCAGGAACCGAAACATAGTGGCTGGTTGATCCAATATCGATTCCTGCGGCATAAAGATTGACTTGCTCAAGGTGTCCGCTAACGCGCTTTTCTGCCTCTATCGGCAATTTGTGCTTTTTCATACGAATTCGACTCCAATGACAGTGGATGAAAACGCATCTGAGAATCGGATCGTCGATTATTCGCATTCTCTTGAACAGGATCGCTAAGCGTCACTAATGAATCTGTCGCTAATCCGGGACCACGCTTCTCAACGGGCAACCGTGCACCAATGTATTGTCGGCCTCAGCTCTCATCTGCGTCGGCTTCATTATGCAACAAAACCCATGTCATGTTATTCCCTGATTCTCGGCCGTGCGCGGGGTGGGTCGCTTCTCAATAACCCGGGGCAAAGTCAGAAGAAGTTAAGAACCCATGTTACAATAGTGCCTACCTATCAGGCGCTTTAATCTATTGAAAAAGATACCGTTTTTACCCGATATTTCCGAGAACAAGCAGACCCCGGAAGTCAAAGCTTTGCTTGCTTTGTTGGAAGAATGTATTCAAACCCTACAACAACAAACGGAAGAGATACAGCAGCTCAAAGACGAGGTTCACGTATTGAAGGGCGAGAAAAAGCGCCCCACATTCAAGCCCAGCAAATTGGATGAAACGACAGAAAAGTCTCAAACAACCGATGCTCAAGACAAGGAAACTAAAAAGCGTCCAGGTTCCGACAAGCGCTCTAAAAATGCGAACTTGGTGGTTCACGAAGAGAAAGTCATTCAACCGGAAGACGCCATTCCTGATGGTGCACGTTTTAAAGGCTATCGGGATTTTGTGGTTCAAGACTTGGTCATTGGCACTCATAACACCCGCTATCGACTCGCCCGTTGGGAAACACCGGACGGACGGACATTAACCGGTCAACTGCCAAGTGAGTTGAATGGTCTACACTTTGGCCCCCAACTAATTGGCTACCTGCTCTACCAACACCACCATTGCCAAGTGACACAACCGTTGCTGTTGGAACAATTGCGTGAGTGGCAAGTTGACATCTCCGCCGGTGAAATTAATCGCTTATTGTCAGCCGACAAAGACGACTTTCATCGAGAAAAAGATGAAGTGTTGCAAGTCGGTGTGACCGTTTCAAATTATGTCACGGTTGATGATTCCGGTGCGCGACATCAGGGCAAAAACGGCTACGTTACCCATATCGGCAATGGTGAATTTGCCTGGTTTGCATCCACGGGGTCAAAAAGCCGGATTAACTTTTTGGAATTGCTCTGTGCAGGCGACCAGGGTTACCGCATCCATGAAGATACCTTATCTTACTGGCGAGAGCACAAATTACCGCAAACGCCATTATCCCTGTTAACCAACCATTCCGTGCGCTATGTAGCGGATGCGGTGAAGTGGGAAGCCCACCTGGATGCATTGGGTATTACCAAGGCCCGCCACCGGCAAATCGCTACCGAAGGCGCCCTCTTAGGGAATGTGATGCACCAAGGCAAGTGTCGCGACCTAGTCATTGTGAGCGATGATGCCGGACAGTTTAACGTGCTTTTGCATGCCTTGTGTTGGGTTCACGCAGAGCGTCTGGTTCATAAATTGATTCCGTTAAATGATGGGCATCGTGAGGATATTGCCAAAGTACGTGGCGATATTTGGGATTTTTACGCCGATCTAAAAGACTACAAAGAGCAGCCAAGCAAAAAGCAAAAAGACGCCTTGGCAGATCGTTTTGATGAGCTGTTTCAGCAGAAAACTCGTTATCAACTATTAAATCAAACGCTCAAACGTATTCACAAGAATAAATCTGAGTTGTTGATGGTCTTAGAACGACCGGAAATTCCCTTGCACACCAATGGGAGCGAGGGGGATATTCGTGATTACGTCAAAAAGAAAAAAGTCAGCGGAGGTACTCGCAGTGATCTCGGCAGGAAGTGCCGCGATACGTTTGCGAGCTTGAAAAAAACCTGTCGTAAGCAGGGAGTTTCCTTTTGGCATTATCTGCTGGCTCGATTAACGGGTTCGGGAGAAATTCTACCCTTGCCTGATTTGATTACTCAGAGTGTTGTTTCCCGGTAGGGGGAAAGCAATTGCGTTCTGCCGCCCCGGGTTATTGAGAAGTTACCAGACCTTGACTTAACCCATTGATATAATTGGAGTTATGCAAATAATACTTCGGAAGAAGCTAAATAAGGTCTGCCCATGTCTGATTTTACACCAAAGCAATTGCGATTTCCTGCCCTCAACGGCTGCACAGTGCGAGCCGACTTCAACGGGGGCGCGCTGTCCTCCGATTTTGGCCCCCTGTTGCTACGTGGGGTCGATCAACAGATCGGCCTGATTTCCCGCTTGAGCGCTGCGATTAAGGATCAGCGCCACCCCTCATATATCGATCATTCGTTGGATGACTTGCTGTCCCAGCGTATTTTCCAGGTGGCCTGTGGTTATGCCGACGCCAACGATGCCAACAGTTTGCGCAATGATCCGCTATTCAAGATGGGCACTGGACGCGGGCCGCTCAACCCCAGTGAGGACTTGGCCAGCGCACCGACCTTTTCGCGTCTGGAAAACGCGGTAACACCTCGTGACCTATACCGCATAGCAGCAGCGTTCGTCGATCAGTTCATCGCCAGCTATGCCCGCCCTCCGGAGATGATCGTTCTCGATATGGATCACTCGGAAGATCCCGCGCATGGCCAACAAGAGCTGGCTTTGTACCATCATTATTACGGGCATCACTGCTATCTTCCCCTCTTTCTTTTCGAAGGACTCTCCGGGCGGTTCATCACTGCCGCCCTGCGCCCGGGCAAGCGACCCACCGGCGCGGAGAATGCCGCCATCGTCAAGCGCGTCTTACGACAATTACGCCGACACTGGCCAGAGACCCGTATCCTGTTGCGTGGTGACGCTCACTTTGCCCATGTCGAACTGATGCAACTGGCTGTGGATGACTCGAATATCGATTTTATCTTCGGGCTCACCGGCAATGCTGTTCTGCAACGATTGGCGCGCCCGCATCTGGACGCTACAAAGGCCGCACATGATACTCGCTGCCACAACGCCGCCCGCCATCAACGCCTGGGGCCTCACAGCACGCGCACTTTTCACACGATCGATTACACCGCCGGTTCCTGGCCTCAGGCGTTTAACGTGGTGCTCAAGGCCGAGATTATGAGCCGGGGTGAAAATCCGCGCTTCATCGTCACCTCGCTGGATACCACGACACCCGATATCCTCTACAAAGATATCTATTGTGCCCGGGGTCAGGATGAGAACTTTATCAAAATGATGAAGAACGATTTGGCCAGTGACCGGACTTCAGACCAGCACTTTTTGGCCAATCAGCTTCGTCTCTTCTTCGCTTGTGCCGCTTATGTATTGCATCATGCACTGCGGACTGAGACGCTAGCCCACGCGCAGCCTTCAACCATCATTATCAAATTGTTCAAACTCGCCGTGCGCGTGATTCAGTATAAGGACCGTATCAAGCTGCACTTGCCAAGCAGTTGTCCGGTTAAGCACGTGCTGCATCGTGTCACCGAAATACTGTATTGCGCCAAGGGCCCGCTCAACAATACCTCCTGACTTCTGCTCCGTATCGCCTTCCAAACCCTGTCATTCCTGCCCCAGGAG
>CAMYKE010000209.1 GCA_947258895.1 uncultured Pseudomonadales bacterium
ACCTACGAGTTCATCGATGTCATTTCTTTCCGACTATCAGCAAACTCGATCAGACCGGTGGCAGCGATCGCTTCCCTGTTCGTGCTTATCTTTTATCTTATCGCGCAACTGGTGGGCGCGGGCAAACTCATTCAGCTGCTGTTCGGTCTCGACTATATTCTTGCGGTTGTATGCGTCAGCTTGCTGATGGTGTTCTACGTCGCCTTTGGCGGAATGCTGGCTGCCACCTGGGTGCAGTTCATCAAGGCGGTACTGCTGATCGTGGGAGGCACGGCGCTTTGCCTGTTGCTGCTGATCCATTTCGAGTTCGATTTCTCGCGAATATTCACCGAAGCCACGCAGGTACACCCCATGAAGGATAGCCTGATGGAGGCCGGACACTGGCTGAAGGACCCGATATCCGTGCTTTCGGTGGGCATGACGCTGGTGTTCGGCTTCATCGGTTTGCCCCACATTCTGATGCGCCTGTTCACCGTCAAGGATGCCGCGAGTTCGAGGAAGTCGGCGTTTTATGCCATCTCCATCATCGGCTACTTTCAGTTGCTGATTATTCTGATCGGGTTCGGGGCGGTGGCCTTGATCATGGGCAACAGCGATTACCATAATGCGAGTGGCACCATGATTGGCGGCGGGAACATGGTCGTGTTGCACATCACCCATTTTCTGGGTGGTGATTTCCTGCTGGGATTCATTGCCGCAGTCACCTTCGCCACCATTCTGGCGGTTGTATCCGGACTGACGATCTCCGCCGCGGCAACGATTGCGCATGACCTCTATGCGGGTGCTATAGCCAAAGGGAAAGCGACTGAAAAGTCGGAGCTGTGGGTGTCCAAGCTATCGGTGATCGGCATGGGAATCGTGGCGATCATTTTCGGAATTATTTTTGAGCACCAGAATGTGGTGTTTATCGCCAACATGGCGATGGCGATTGCAGCGAGCGCGAATGCGCCGGTGCTGCTCATGGCGATGTATTGGGAAGGGCTGACCACGCGGGGTGCGCTGGCGGGTATGCTAACCGGTCTGGTGTCTTCCGTGCTGCTGATCCTGCTTGGCCCGCAGGTGATGGTCGACGTGATGGGGATGGAGAAGGCGATTTTCCCCTATACCTATCCCACCGTCATTTCCGTACCCCTGGCATTCCTGACCATATGGTACTTCTCCGTGAAGGACAAAACCCCGGCCGCGGCCGAAGAACGGGAAGCCTACCAGGCGCAATTCGTATTATCGGAGACAGGGGTGGGTGTATCCGAAGCGGCCGCCCATTGATACTTACAGGTGTATGTGCCGGGAGGTTACGCGCTCGAATTAGGTTATTTTCGAAGGTAGCGCCTGGTGGACCCGGATCCGAGAGAGGATTCGGTCAGATAAGATAAAGAGGATAGACGGAGCAGACATGAACACGCAAGACAACCTGCAATACCAACACGGCTTCGGCAACGAGTTCGAGACCGAGGCCGAACCCGGCGCGTTACCGGTCGGGCAATTCAATCCGCAACAGGTGGCCTACGGCCTCTACGCCGAGCAGTTCAGCAGCACCGCCTTTACCATGGCGCGGCACGAGAACCGGCGCACCTGGCTCTACCGGATCCGGCCCTCGATCACCCAGGGCGACTACCGTCCCCTGGATCAGGGTCTGCTGCGCAGCGGTCCAATCACCGAGGTGGCGGCGATTCCCAATCTGCTGCGCTGGGATCCGCTGCCCATTCCGGATCAGCCGCGGGACTTTGTCGACGGCCTGGTGACCATGGCGGCCAACGGCTCGGTGGGCGTCGAAGGCGTCGGCATTCATATCTACACTGCGAACCAATCCATGCAGAACCGGTTTTTTTACTGCGCCGACGGCGAGTTTCTGATCGTGCCCCAGCAGGGGAGGCTGCGCCTGGCCACCGAGTGCGGGATTCTGGAAATAAGCCCGGGCGAGATCGCGGTGATTCCGCGCGGGATGAAATACCGGGTGGAACTGCCGGATGGATCTGCGAGGGGTTATATCGCGGAGAACTATGGTTCGCCATTGATCCTGCCGGAGCGCGGCCCCGTCGGGGCCAACGGCTATACCAACGAGCGGGACTTTCAGGCCCCGGTCGCGTCCTATGAGGACGTCGATGGGGAGTTTGAGATCGTCGCCAAATTCAACGGCGGCCTGTTCGCCAGCGACATCGATCATTCGCCGCTGGATGTGGTGGCCTGGGTGGGCACCAGCTATCCCTACAAATACGATCTGTCGCGCTTTAACACTATCAACACGGTGAGCTACGATCACCCCGATCCCTCGATCTTCACGGTGCTGACCTCGCAGACGGCGGTGGAGGGCACTGCGGCGCTGGATTTCGTGATCTTTCCACCGCGCTGGATGGTGGCGGAGAACACCTTCCGCCCGCCCTGGTACCACCGCAACCTGATGAGCGAGTACATGGGGCTGATCGAAGGGGTGTACGATGCCAAGGAAGCGGGGTTCGAGCCGGGCGGGTCGAGCATTCACAACTGCATGTCGCCCCACGGTCCGGAGGCGGCGGTCTTCGAAAAGGCCTCCACGGCCGAATTGGCCCCGGAGCGTTATGAGGACACGCTGGCCTTCATGTTCGAATCGCGGTACATCATTCATCCCACGAAGTTCGCCCTGGAGAGTCCGGCGCGCCAGCGTGATTACATCGACTGCTATGCAGGAATCAAGAATAACTTTCGGAACCGTTAGAGTGCGCTTTCCCTGTCATTGCGAGGCGCTTTTTGCCGAAGCAATCTGGGGAGTATCCACGACCGGAGATTGCGTCACCTCTTCGTGGTTCGCAATGACACCATCTTAAAAATAGTTAACCAGGAGCACACCATGTCCTTAACGAATGAAACCCACGACCCAAAACTGACCAGCTGGGTGGCATCGGCCAATGGGCCGAATACGGATTTTCCGATTCAGAACCTGCCCTTTGCCGAATTTCGCCGTAAGGGCTCGAGTGAAGCTTATCGTGGCGGCGTTGCAATCGGTGACCAAATCGTGGACCTGGCCGCGGCCGAAAAGGCCAGTGCATTTGACGGCCTCGCGCAGCAGGCGGCCGAGGCCTGTGCCGGGCCCACCCTGAATACCTACATGGCTATGGGTAAAGACGCCTGGTCGGCGCTGCGCCTGGCGCTGTCGCGAATCGGGGACTACACCGACTTTTACACCTCGGTACACCATGCCACGGCAGTGGGTTCCCTGTTTCGCCCGGACAACCCGCTGTTGCCCAACTATAAATGGATTCCCATCGGTTATCACGGACGGGCCTCGAGTATCGATGTGTCTGGCCAGACCTTTCCCCGGCCACAGGGCCAGACCAGGGCGCCGGATGCGGCCGAGCCGAGTTTCGGACCCTGCAAGCGGCTGGACCATGAGCTGGAGATCGGAATCTTTATCGGTCCGGGGAATGCTTTGGGCGATCCGATCCCGATCGACACCGCCGAGGACCATGTGTTCGGGATCTGTCTGTTCAACGACTGGTCGGCGCGGGACATTCAGGCCTGGGAGTACCAGCCGCTGGGGCCGTTTCTGTCGAAAAATTTCGCCTCAACTATCTCTCCCTGGATTGTGGCCCTCGAGGCACTGGCGCCGTTTCGCGCGCCCTTTTCGCATCCCGAGGACGATCCCCAGCCCTTGCCCTATCTGAGCAGCGCGGCCAACACCGAACACGGTGGGGTGGACATCGATCTGCAGGTGCTGATCCAGACCGAGCGGATGCGCAGGGAAGGGCAGGGGCCGGAGTTATTAACAGACTCCAGTTTCGTGCATTCCTATTGGACCATTGCCCAGATGGTGGCACATCATACTGTCAACGGCTGTAACCTGCGTCCCGGAGACCTGTTTGGCAGCGGCACCCAGTCCGGGCCCAATCATGAGGAGGCCGGTTCGATGCTGGAGCTCAGTCGCGGGGGAAAGGAGCCCATCACCCTCAGCAACGGGGAAACCCGCACCTTCATCGAGGATGGCGATACCCTTATCATTCGCGGCTGGTGCGAGCGGAATGGCGCGGCCCGAATCGGTTTTGGGGAAGTGGCCAGCACGGTGCTGCCGGCCCGCGGTTAGCGCCCTGCTAATCCAAAACTCAAGATACATTTTAATCGAAGGAGATTGACCATGAAGATAGAGCAAATTCACCATGTGGCCTATCGCTGCAAGGACGCCAAGGAGACGGTCGAGTGGTACACCAAAAACCTGAATATGGATTTTGTGCTCGCGATTGCCGAAGACCAGGTGCCCTCGACCAAGGAACCGGACCCCTACATGCACATCTTCCTGGATGCCGGTAACAATAACGTGCTGGCCTTTTTCGAGCTACCCACCAAGCCCGAGATGGGCCGGGACCCCAATACGCCCGAGTGGGTGCAGCACATCGCCTTCAAGGTGAAGGATATGGATACTCTGTTGCAATTCAAGGAGCAGCTCGAGGTCGACGGGGTGGAGGTCCTGGGTGTGACCGATCATTCCGTGTTTCACTCGATTTATTTCTTCGATCCCAATGGCCATCGAGTTGAACTGGCTGCGCCCGATGCCACAGAAGACGAAAAACTGGCGCGGCTGGATGAGGTCAAGTGGGATATGCTGGAGGAGTGGTCTAAGACCAAGCGGGCACCCAAACATGCTGCCTGGCTGCACGAGGACGAGTTCCATGCGCTGGACTAATTCGGATCGGGAGGCGTAGAAACCATGTTGCAGCTCTATTCCTATTTTCGCTCCTCGGCCGCCTACCGGGTGCGCATAGCCCTGAACCTGAAAAGCGTCGAGTACGAGCAGATCGGGGTCAATCTGGTCAAGGCCGAACAGCGCGGCCCGGAGTATCTGGCGTTAAATCCCCAGGGGCTGGTGCCGAGCCTGCGTCTCGAGGACGGAACGGTGCTGACCCAGTCCGGCGCCATGCTGGAGTGGCTGGAGGAGACTTATCCCCAACCACGCTTGTATCCTGCCGACCCGATTGAGCGGGCCAGGTGCCGGGCTTTATGCAGCGCTATTGCCTGCGATATTCATCCCCTTAACAACCTGCGGGTGCTCAAGTACCTGAGCGGCGAGCTGGGTGTCAGCGATGAGCAAAAGACCACCTGGTACCAGCACTGGATTGCCCTGGGCTTCGACAGCCTGGAGGGGCAACTGAGCGGGTCGCCCTATGCGCTGGGCGACAGCCCCACCATGGCCGACGTCTACCTCATACCCCAGGTCTACAATGCCCTGCGTTTTAAGCAGGATATGTCAGGCTATCCCAGGATCCAGGCGACGTACCAGGCCTGCAATGAACTGGCGGCTTTTCAGGCCGCGGCCCCCGAGGCCCAACCAGACAATGAGGGACAGTTTACTTAATTCATGAATGAATTAAGTAAACTGTCCCTGGAATTCCACAGCCTAACGAACCGTATACTCTCTGGCCTCCATACAGGCACTAAAAGCCCGGCCATAACTGTCTATAGCATTCTCATACTGCGCTCGCGCTTCTGCATTTTTTTGCGCTTCCTCGCGGGCCTCTGCTCTGGCCGCTTCCCGTGCTTCAGTTGCTCCCTTTCGCTCTACACTCGAGCCGATAATGCTTCCTACCATGGCGCCAATAATAAATCCCTGCGCGGTATGGTCATGATGCCTGCGCCCATGGCCGTCATCCAGCGAACCGATAACTGCGCCGGTAGCGCCGCCAATGATAGTCCCTTTGGCACCGGCACCTTGTTTGGGATTTTCCGGTACGGCCACTCTCACTTGCGCCAAGCCTGTAGGCGCCTCTAATGCATTGGGATCAACGCCTGTATTCTTAACGGCCCACTGATAGCATTCATAGCGATCCTTCGCCTGCCGCTCTTCCGACTGCCCCTTGTTGGGGTAGATATAAAGTTGTTTGGCGCTTTGCGCGCTCTGGCTGACACCTGCAGTCCCAAGCATCAGGGCAGGTAGTAGAAATAGTTTGCGCATGCCGCTTGCTCCCTTATTTGACCACATAGCCACGACCCTCCAAACAGGCGCCCATGGCACGATAATAATCTGCACGATGTCCCTCGGGCTGGTTCGGTAAAGTTGGATCGAAACTGGTCTGGCCACTCGCCCAGCGATGGCATTGGTAGCGGTCCAGTTCCAGCTGTTCATCATCCTGCGCTTCTTTTGGGTAAATGATTAACTCCGCTACAGATTCACCTTCGGATTGCTGCGCCTCCTCAATCCTGGCTGACTCAATATCCTCAGGCTCCTCCACGACAACATACTCGCGATCTACGCGCCGATAATAGGTATCGTTTACGTGATAAAAAATGTGGGAACCGAGATAGAGCGTTAAAAAGCCTGCCGGTAAATGCCGCACCCTGGCCCCTATCGGCGCCCTTACAACCAGATAGGCGTTATTTGACGGATGATAATACTGTCCACCAAAATAGTAATAGTCTTTGTTGCGCACGTTAATCCGGTAATGCCCATGCGGTAGCCGCGTAACCCGATGTCCTGGATTGTAAAATCGAACATTGGGCGCGGTTTTATAGGTCTTTTTTACAACATGATGCCTGGGTTTTTCCGGGCCACGGTCGTCATTTGGCGCAGCATATGCAGCCGACGCAATGGTTAAGGCTACGGCAGATAAAACTGAGATAAGAAATCTCACGGTCATTCATTTACTCCTTTACAAAAGCTTGTTTATCGCACTGCCCTATAGTCGCAAATGAACCTTTACGTCATGGGGCGTGCTGTGTTCGATAAATCGTATAACGCTTAAACTGAACAAAGGTTGACAGAGCACAATAATTTATTTTTTTGTTAGCCATAACCACTAGTTTTTTCGGCCGACCATGGAGGGCCTTTTACCATCCAGCAAGCGGGCTGCAAATCCGGGTCGTTTATCCATAGCAGCCGGATTTGTACTCCAAATGCTTGATTGTGTAACCTATCTGCCCGGAGTATTCTGTAACCCAGGTGCCAGGAAGCACAAGCTGCGTGCCAGGCGTCAAGCGTATGAGTCTACAAGAAAAATAGTAATGGGCGAAGCGCAGGAATAAAAGGGGTCGGTGACAAATGAGAGCAATTCTCATCTGGTTTCCTGGCCCGTTTGCCATTTATACCGGGGAC
>CAMYKE010000210.1 GCA_947258895.1 uncultured Pseudomonadales bacterium
TCATCGCGACTGCGATGTGGACAATAAAAATAACCGGCGGGACTAGCCTGTTTACGGTTCCCGCGGCTGCACGAAGTGCGTCCAGGATGCATGCTTCGCCCGGCCCCAAGGACAATAATCAATGAAATCAGTGGTTCCCAAATTGCCCTCTTTGCTGCCCAAAGATGACCGGTATTTTCGCGGCGGGCTGACCCGGGAACGAGCTTATAACTGGCTGGGCGCGCACCCGAAGCAAGTACAAGGCGAAGACGGCGTGTTGTTCGTGGTGTGGGCGCCCGCGGCCAAACGTGTAGCGGTGGTGGGCAGTTTCAACGCCTGGGACGGCACCGCGCACTTAATGAACAACCACAGCAAGAACGGGCTTTGGGAGCTGTTTGTTCCGGGTGTAGAGCAGGGCGCGCTGTATAATTACGAGATCCAGGGAGCGTATGACAAGCTCCTGCCGCGCAAGGCGGACCCCTATGCGTTTGCGATGCAGTCTGCGCCCAAAACCGCCTCCGTGGTGTGGCGGATGGATGGGTACCAATGGGGGGATGAGGCCTGGATGGCGGAGCGTGCCAAATGCAATGCAGTGGATGCGCCGGTTTCGATCTTTGAGGTTCACCTCGGCTCCTGGAAGCGCAAGGGCCGGCAGCATAAAGGCTACCTCACCTACCGGGAACTGGCGGAAGAATTGATCCCCTACGTGAAGGAGTTGGGTTTTACCCATCTCGAACTGATGCCCGTGAGCGAATACCCCTTTGACGGGTCGTGGGGGTACCAGCCGATTGGGTTGTTCGCGCCGACCAGCCGCTTTGGTACCCCCGATGACTTCAAGTATTTTATCGATCGCTGTCACCAGGCGGGACTGGCGGTGCTGATAGACTGGGTTGCGGGGCATTTTCCAGAAGACGAATACGGGTTGTGTCGTTTCGATAGCACGTGCCTCTATGAACACAAGGACCCGCGCAAGGGCTTTCATCCGGACTGGAATACCCTGATCTACGACTTCGGCCGCGAGGAAGTGATTACCTTCCTGGTCAACAACGCATTGTTCTGGCTCGACCAGTACCATATCGACGGCCTGCGCGTGGATGCCGTGGCATCCATGCTGTACCTGGATTACAGCCGCAAACCGGACGAATGGAAGCCCAACAAGTACGGTGGCAATGAAAACCTGGAAGCCATCGAGTTTCTGCGCGACGTCAACAATCGGGTTCAGAAGGAACATCCCGGCACCACGGTCATCGCAGAGGAATCCACGGCCTGGCCGGGGGTTTCACGTCCCACCTACACCGGGGGCCTGGGCTTTGATTACAAGTGGAACATGGGGTGGATGCATGATTCCTTAAAGTACATCGCGCGCGACCCCATTCATCGCCAGTATCACCACGACGAGCTTACCTTTGGCTTCAGTTATGCGTACAGTGAAAACTTCGTATTGCCCCTGAGTCACGATGAAGTGGTGCATGGCAAGGGGTCGCTGCTGGGGCGCATGCCCGGTACCGGCTCGCAACGCTATGCCAACCTGCGGGCATTTTTCGGTTTCATGTGGACGCATCCCGGTAAGAAACTGTTGTTCATGGGTGGCGAGTTTGCCCAGGAAAAGGAATGGAACCACGATAGCGGCCTCGACTGGAAGTTGCTCAGGAATGTCAAACATGCGGGCGTGTCGCGTTTGATCATGGATCTCAATCACCTGTATCGCAGCACGCCGGCTCTGTACGAGCGCGATTGTGCAGGCGGCGGCTTCGAGTGGATCGTCGCCGATGACCATATGCACTCTGTGTATGTATTCCGGCGCATCGCAAAGAGTACCGCTCCCGCGGTGATCGTGGCGTGTAATTTCACCCCCGCGCCGCGCGATGAGTACCGCATTGGTGTGCCGGAGTTGGGGGAGTATCAGCAACTGATTAATACCGATGCCACGATTTATGGTGGAGCAGGCGTCACGAACTCCGGGAAAGTACTAGCCGAAAAAATCGCCATTCATGGCCACTCCTGTTCGATCGCGATCAGCCTGCCGCCGCTGGCAACACTGGTGTTGCAACGGGTGGTCAGCGCGTGAGGCGGTGCCGAGCCCAGCGGCGCATAAGATGATGGGCCGATCAGAGACAGGTGCCGGCTAGCGTTCGGTTATGTTTCTCGCAGTGGCCTCGGCCTCCAGAATCTGATTCTCATCAGGCTCGGTTTCGCCTTCCCTGGGGATGCCTATTACCGCGCAGGCCGCGAGCCACAGGCAGATTCCCGCCAACACCAGGGCGTTGCGCGGGTCGCCGTTGAGTAGCGGCTCGTAGAGAAACCCGATCGTGACCATGCTGAGAATCTGCGGTATGCAGATAAATGCATTCAATAGTCCCATATAGACCCCGATGCGATCCTTGGGCACCGCGTTGGAAGTCATGATGAAGGGGACGGTGATGATGGCGGCCCAGCCAATACCTACCAGCACCATTCCCGCCAACACCAGGTGCAATTGATTGGTGAGCAGCATGGAAATAAAGCCGGTGCCGCCAGCGGCTAAAAACAGCGCGTAGGTGGCGCGGGCGCCGATGCGGTGGATCACCGCAGGCATTACAAAAGCCATGGTCACCGTGGTGATATTCATTACCGTAAGTGCAAGACCCACATTTGCGGCTCCCTCGGCGAAGCCCGGCGATTCCGGAGTCGGTGCGTTGAAGCAGTGGCGCGCAATGGAAAGCGCCAGGTACTGCCACATCAACGGCATGGCGTACCAGGTGAAGAGCTTGACCCACCAGATCCTCCTCACCACCAGCGGCATTTCCAAAAGAGCACCCTTGATATCGGTAAATGCGTGTAGCACGGGATGCTTGTCGCCCCGCTTGCGCAGGAACTCGTCCATGTCCTCCGGCGGATATTCTTCCGTCGTATAGGCGGTCCAGGCCACGGAGACGAGCATCGCGACGACACCGATAACGAACGATATTTTAACGATTTCCGGTACCTGCGTGCCGTCTGTGACGCTGGAGACGCCGAATGCCAGCAGAATCAGTGGCATCAGGCCAGCCGCGATTTGACCGCCGGCAATCATGAACGTCTGGACGGCGAAACCCACCGTACGCTGTTCCTGGTTCAGTTTGTCCCCCACCAGGGCGCGGTAGGGTTCCATGGCCGTATTCATGGCGGCGTCCAGTATCCAGAACAGGCCAACCGCCATCCACAACTGCGGGACGTAGGGCATAAACATGATCGCAATGCTGCCGACCAGCGCGCCGATCATGAAGAACGGCTTGCGCCGGCCAAACCGCGTCCAGGTGCGGTCGCTCAGCGCGCCAATCAATGGCTGGATAA
Organism: uncultured Pseudomonadales bacterium; assembly: GCA_947258895.1. Next base: position 3,292 of record CAMYKE010000210.1, read on the forward strand.
GCAATCCGGTTATGGGTCCGGCAAGCCACAAGATTGGCAGATCATGCTCCGCAGCCCCGTGGTAACGAAAGATTGGGCTAAGGTTTGCCTGCTGCAGGCCAAAACCGTACTGGATGCCCAGAAAGCCGAAGCTCATGTTCCAGATTTGCCAGAATGAGAGGGTTGGTCGTTGCCCGTTAGTCATAGTTATTTCTCGTTATTATTATTAAGTTGATTAACGAGCAGGCGATCGCTGTCGGCCGCGAGCGCCGGACAGCCTTTGAAAAACGTCCGTTTAGAGTTGACTTCCGTTGTTGACTCGCCGACCGGTCGGATTGCGCGCTGTCTGCCCGCCGTCGATTTGTATCTGGTCGGCCAGGGCGTGTATCAGGGGAGCAGAGCCTGAGTTAACGCACGCTACATTCCGCCTTGTGCGCCCTTTTGGCGTGCGGTAAAACAGGCTACACGAGACTGGATTAGTAGTTTCCAGCCCGGTGGCGCTTCTCGAGCCTTGCTTCCTGGTGTCGTATCCATTTTTATCAGTTATTATCTTTGGGTCGCTCCGGTTGAGGTATGCTCCGGCGCCTGACCTGGTGTGTGTTAAAAAGAAGCAGTCGTCTACGTGATAATACATAATGGCATCCTTGACGGCAAACGATTGCAGTTTTCGACTGCGGCGGAGCGGGCAAAAAGTGGCGTACTATACGGCGACCGGAACACAAGGTATCGTTTGCGGCCGCTGGTACAACACATTTTCGCCGGGGGTAATACGGTTCGCCATGAGCGCTGCGATCGAACAGCTACGCAGGGCATCCGGAGCTCGCGCACGGCAGATTGTTTCCCGCTTTCTCAAGTGCTGGCCAACTGCCCGGGAACCCTTTTTTCGCCACTGTTCAAT
>CAMYKE010000211.1 GCA_947258895.1 uncultured Pseudomonadales bacterium
GCGTTGCGGCCATCAAGGACCGTGTCGAACAGGTAGTTCAACATCCATGCGATGTTATCCGGTGCGCCCGATTCGGCTATGGCTTCAGCGAACGCTTCTTTCGGGATCTGAACGAACTGCACTTCATGTCCGGCGGCCATTGAAATCTCCTGCGCCAGCTCGGTGAGGGTCAGAGTACGAGGGCCTGTGACTTCGTAGATCTCGTAGGCGTGTCCCTCCTCGGTCAGTGCGGCAACTGCGACATCTGCGATGTCATTGACGTCGACAAAAGGCTCCGGGATATCCGTGGCTGGCAACGTAATGACGCCACCCAACACCATGTCGAGGAACTCGCCCTCCGAAAAGTTTTGCATGAACCAACTCGCGCGAACGATCGTCCACTCGACATCGGCCGCTTGAACGATCCGCTCACACGCCTGCGCCTCTTCCTCACCACGACCCGACAGTAGTACGAGGCGTTTAACGCCCTGCGCGACGGCCTTCTCCACAAACGCACGAATCGAGGCTGTGGCGCCCGGAATCGCGAGATCCGGAGCGTAGGTGATATAGGCTGCCGTCACACCTTCGAGAGCCGCGCTCCATGTACTCTGATCGTTCCAATCGAAAGATGGGTTTGCGGAACGGGACGCAATGCGAGTCTCGACGCCACGGGCTTGGAGGCGATCTGCAACGCGACGTCCAGTTTTGCCGGTGCCTCCCAGTACCAGAGTGATGTTCTCAGAGTTTTCAAATGTAGTGGATTCCAATTTCATTAGCCTTCTCCTGTTAGTATCAGTTAGGTGTTGACCAGTGGAGCAGTTTCCACTCTAATCAGGGTAAAGGTGCAGGCGGTAATGCACCATTCTCGGAATAATCAGATTCATACGTATTCGTCTAAAAATAACCGATGGACACGTTAGGCGGATTGCTGGACGCGCCGCGCGCGCGTGGTGCCTTTGCGTTGCGAACCGTCATGAGCTCGCCCTGGTCGCTGAGAATTGTTGCCGAGTCACCGTTAACGCGCATCGCTGGCGTGATGGGTGAGGTTTGGATCGTACCCGATGACGGCAACCCGGTGCGGATTGGCCCGGGGGATATTGCCATCACGCGGGCACCAGACCACTACACCGTTTCCGACTCGCCTGAGACACCCCCTAACGTCGTTGTCCACCCGGGCCAGCGATGTTGCGACATGGACGGCAATTCCCTGCTCGATGCGATGACGCATGGCGTTCGCACTTGGGGTAACGACCCGGATGGCTCGACAGTTTTTCTCGTCGGTGCCTATGAACATCTGAGCGATATCAGTGACCGCCTGTTGAGCGCGCTGCCACCCGTGCTCTCACTGGCACGCACCAGTTGGGAGTCTCCTTTGGTTGCGCTTCTCTGCGACGAGGTTACAAAGGACGAGCCGGGTCAGGCCGCTGTACTGGATCGGCTGCTCGATCTTCTGGTCACCGCGGTTCTCAAAGCCTGGTTCGCACAACATGACAACAGCAGACCGAAATGGTGGCGATTCCAGGGCGACCGGGTTGTCGAGTGCGTCCTGCGCCTCATGCACGATCAACCTGCCCACCGGTGGACGCTGGACAAACTGGCGGAGGAATCGGGCGCCTCCCGCGCATCCCTCGCGCGACGGTTCCATGACCTTGTGGGCGAACCACCCATGACATTTCTGAAGAATTGGCGGATGGCCCTGGCGGCTGACTTATTGTGTCAACCTGACGAGACGGTAAGCACCGTGGCGGAGAAGGTCGGTTACGCGACCCCGTTTGCATTTAGCGCTGCATTTAAACGCGTCCGCGGTGTGAGCCCGCAAAAGCACCGCGCAAGCGTTCTCTCCTCCGCCTGAGCGGCTTCTTAGATTGCCTGTTGCCGATTCAGTCCAGAGTAACAAATAACTCGTTATCAACTTGTGCAAGCGGCCAGAGGGGGGGTTAATCGGGCCCTGAAAAATTCACATCCGGCTTAACGGCTGAGCCCAGCGGCGGCGCAGTTAACCGATTGGGTAATTGCTGTAATCAGCTGTACTCCGGACCGAGCGCTTCCGAATCGCCCGGGACCTCGTGGACGGGGTCGCTCACACTAGAAAACGCCTTGGTAACCATGCCATCGATTTCCACTGCGCTACACACCTGAATTCTGAATACTTCGATAGTTACGAATACTAATCTATTCGTCGCACCTGATTACGAATCACCGATAGCAATCACTACTGCTCCCATGCGTTGCTCTGCTTCCACTCGACGATGTGCGTCTGCAGCCCGGTTCATTGGGTAAACCTTGTCCACGATCGAAACGATTTTGCCGTCTTCGATCATTGTCTTGAGCTGCATCAGTTCCTCTTGGGTTTCTCGAGCAAAAGCAAATCCCGCCCTCTTGTTGGTTAACCGGGATGTGAATATCGATCGAACCATGTCCGAAATACGGGGATTGGCCATGAGATAGCGCCCGTTGGAATTGAGCACCTTGATACAAGCAGAATAGGAACTCCCGGCAACCATATCGAGAACTACGTCATAGGTTTGACCGGTTGCCGCAAAGTCTCCCTTGGTGTAATCGACGAAATTGTCCGCGCCAATTCGGCGCAGCATGTCTTCCTTGATGGTGCTGTCAACAGCTGTGACCTCCGCACCCATCGACTTGGCGATCTGCACCGCGTGCGTGCCGATGCTGCCGCCGGCACCATTGATGAGTACCTTTTCGCCAGGCTGAATTTTCGCCTGCCGCAGGAAATGCAAGGCATTCAATCCACCCAGTGGAACTGCAGCGGCTTCCTCAAAGCTCATATTATGGGGCTTGGCGAGAATCGTATAGCTACCCGGTAAGGCAACGTACTCACCGTAGGCACCCAGTCGGAGGCCGGCAGTACCGAAAACCGGGTCGCCTGGGTGCAGGTGGGTGACGTTCTTGCCCACCGCTTCGACCTCTCCTGAGAAGTAGCCACCCAGGATGCGTTTTCTTGGTCTTGTGATTCCTAATGCAATCCGCAGGGGCAGCCAGAACCACTTCACTGCGAATTGGAAGCGCCGCATCTCACAGTCGGATTTTGTGGCTTCGGCAGCCCGCACCTTGATCAGGACCTCATCAGCACCGGCCACGGGCTTGTTCGCCTCCTGGACTTTGAGAATGTCAGGCGGTCCGTATTTCGAGTAGGTGATGGCTTTCATCGGAATGATCCCTCGGATATAACGCGTCATTTTGCAGCCGCTGAGTTGCCCTTGAGCTCCACGGTATTGCCCTCGGGATCCCTGATATACGGGGAAAATGCGTTTCCCGGGGCACCGTATCGACGAACGACCTCCCCGACTTTCACGCCGTGCTTGGTTAGATGCTCTCGTATCGCACCGGGGTACCCGGGCTTTACCTGCAACCAGGAGGTCCATAGTTAGCGCATCCCGATTGGGCACTTGGCCGGCTTGGCGGCCGAATGTGCGCTAAAAGGGCTGCCTGGACGGGCCGCTCGCCCGCCGAACGGCTGCTATTCCTTGCCGGACTGATATTGAAAGATCTCTTCCAGCGGCACATTAAATACGCTGGCGATGCGAAACGCCACCTCCAGCGAAGGGGAATACTTGCCGCCCTCGATGGCATTCACTGTTTGCCGGGTAACGCCGATTTGATCCGCCAACTGCTGTTGGGTCATTTCCCCGTGATGAAACCGCAGCGTTCGAATCTGGTTATCAATTTTGCAGCAGGACTTCTCTGATTTCGTGAGCTTCCCCAGGTTGACCACTATCAGAATCCCCTGCGGTAATACACGATCTGCAAAGTCGCTTTGAGGATTTCCGAGGCAATCAACGTCATCAGCAGGAAATGCGCGGTCACGACGCTATTGGAAGATATCACCATATGTGCTATCGCCAGCAAGATGCCAGCGCCAAGTACCCATGATGAGTTGCTTTCCGCGCGCCATCCAATCAAGCGATCGCGCTCGTCCTTGCCCTCCGGTCGATTGACGATTGCAACAGCGGTGTAAGCGACCACCAGCACTATCACCAGCAGCACCACTGTTGCCACCAACAGTGGCACATAGTCGACAAGTAAGTTAACACCCTGCGCGTGCATCTGTGCCGCTACCAGATAGTAGCCAGTGAATAACACCACCATACTCGCCAGCAGTATCCATG
>CAMYKE010000212.1 GCA_947258895.1 uncultured Pseudomonadales bacterium
CCGCTCGATCGTCCAGGCAAGGATGATCATCGGGAAGAAGGTGACCGTTAGCGCTTCGCTGATGCCAAGTTTCAGACTGATAATGCTCATCCCGGCCATGATACCGATTACCACGATAATGACCGCCGAAATTCGGGCCACCAGCAACAGGTTAAGCTTCGACAGGTAGGCGCGAAACACGAGGCCGGTGCCTACCACCACCAGGAAGATAATAAGCCCGGTAATGAGGGTGGTCTGGATCAATGCCAGCGAGATCAGCACGGGCATGAACGTGCCGGAGGTGCGAATTCCCACAATCAGTCGCATGATCACCACTACGAGTGCGCCGATCGGCACCAGCAGAATGGACTTGAAGGCGTTCTGCTCGGCAATGGGCAGACTATAGATGGAAAAATCGATCAGACCCACTTGCCGGTCTTCACCATAGCGCAGGGCAAGGTCCCGGGTAGCGCGGAAGTTTTCGATAATTGAGAACGCGACTTTGGAGCGCCGTCCCCCGGTCACATCGAGCAGCGACTGGCCGCCGCGCTGCCAGATCAGGAATTTACCGGGAATGCCGATGGTCGCGCTGACCTGGTCGAACAGCAACCAGTTTTCGCCGTTATGGATTTCAATGAAGTTGGTCAGTGACTGGCGCCTGCGCCCGCCCTCCAGATACAAGCCGCGGACGATGCGGGCACTGATGCCTTCCATCGCCAGCAGTTCGATGGACAGGTTTGCCAGGTATTCCTCGTTGGATTGATCACCCAGCAGGAGTTTTACGTTCTGGCCTGGATCGGGCGCGTTGAGCTCATTGAGCAGGGTGCTGGTAAAGGTTTCTGGATTCGCCGAGCGGCTGCGGACCTCGTTGAGCAGCGTAACGGCGGCAGTCTTGAATGGCTCATCGAACTCCGGGGGCGTTGGCGCCACGGGCGGGTCAACCGCTACATCCAGATTGGCGCCGCGCTTCTCATACACTTCCAGGCGGTAGTATACGGTCTGGTTCCCCTGTGGCTCACGCTTGCTCCACTGGCCGCGCCGTTCCAGCGGCGTGACGAGTTCACTAAAGCCGTAATCGGGCGACGCGAAATCCTCGTGGATGATGGCCATGTTGGGAGGCGCTTTTGGCAGCGCAAAGGACGCAACTACCGGTTTGCCATCGGCCCTGAAATCAATCTGGGCCTCGATGGTCCATACCGATTGCTCCGCATCCGGCAGCAGCGGGAAGCCTAATTCAACGTGTTTGTAGGCGATGAGACCAATCCCGGAAACCAACAGTATGGCAACGAGTATGTACAGTTTAATTCGGGCGCTCATCTGATACTCTCAGTTTCGCTGGATAAGATAAGTAGCAGCGAAGTCACTCGGCTACTTGTTTGCAGGGCTGGTCACATATTGTTTGCTTACATCGACGATTGCAAGATCGCGCAGCAAGTTTCGCCCAATTAGTACCGGGTTGGAGTTTTTGCTGCGATCGACGAGACTGAAAAGAATACGTTCATCGATTTCACCCAATACCGCTCGCAAGAGAACGGTTGGGCGCTTCACCGATTTGCCATTGGCTTCCCTGATGCGCACGTGGTCGCGCACCCGACGTGTTAATTGTACAGCTTCGCCTGTTTTCGGGTCTGCAATCGAGAAATTGACATAGGGCTTGCCGTCCCGCTCAAATTCCGTGACGTCGAGCGCATGCAACGATGAAATTTCCGAACCGGTGTCGACTCGCGCCGAAAGCGTTACTCCTGGCGGCTCGAGAAATATGTGTTCCAGCTCGCCCAGTACCAGGAATCCCGGTGCAGCAACGCGCGAGGGCGTCGGTTGCAGCTGGGCCCTGAATTGAGCCTCCTGGGCTGCCTTTTCCAGTTTTGCCAATTGCTGTTGCCGTTGTGCCAGAGCCTTTTCGGTTGCGGCGATCCGCTGTTCGCGTGCAGTAAACGTAGCCTGCTCGGATTGCAGGTTCGCCGCGGCCTTTTCCAGCTCAGCCTGGCGTGCGTCAAGTTCTGCGACGCGGGCCCCGAGATCAGGTGGCTCGGGGGGTGGCGGTTCCGACTGTGCGGGTTGGAGGACGGTCGCAGAACAACCGGCTAACAGGAGGCATGTCAGAATGGCGGGGATAACGCCCTGGCAAGCTGTCTTGGGCTCGTTCGTCGATGGGATAGTCACTGGCAATTCCTGAAAAGGGCGTGATTATTGTTTTTGGAACAATCTGCTACTGTTCCAAACGGCTATAAGATACCATATTTAAATGCTAAAGCGAAAAGTTCGCAACCGAATTGGCCGTCGCTGCTTGGCACCGGGCAAACGAAAATGATGGCATGCGGAGCAGTGCGGCGGGGCAGCTCCGACCCGCGCCTGAAACACCGGTATTGCGACACCGACGAGCGGTCTGTTTGAAGCCGGCATCGTGCCGGGCAAAGTTACAGATGTGGACGTAGCGCTAGCCTTTACCCCATAATTCCTCCAGCCGTCGGTCCCGGCCGCAGCTATAGCGATAGACTTTATAACGCACCGGGTTCTTCATGTAGTAGTCCTGGTGGTATTCTTCGGCGGGGTAAAAAGTACTGGCGGCGCTGATTTCAGTGACGATTTCGCCCGCGAAAGTCTCGTCCTGCTCGAGGGCTGCTTTGGCGCTGCGCGCGATGCGCTCCTGCTCGGCGTCATGGTAAAAAATCGCGCTGCGATACTGGCTACCGCCATCGCAGAACTGACGGTCTTTGGCGAGCGGGTCTATGTTTCGCCAGAAGACGTCCACCAGCGCCCGGTAGCTGATCAGGGAGGGGTCGTAGGTAACCTGAACCACTTCAGCGTGGCCGCTGCGACCTGCAGACACGCTCTCGTAGGTCGGGTTGGCCTCGTGGCCACCCATGTATCCGGATACCGTGCCGAGAACGCCCGTCAACTTGTCATAGGGCGGCTCCATGCACCAGAAGCAACCACCGGCAAAGGTCGCTATGGCAGTGGCTGGCTGCGTTGACTCCTGTGCCTGGACAGCAGCGCCCTGACCTCCGCCCAGGACCCAAAACAAGGCGAGTAGTGGAATGAGCTTTGCCGGTACTTTCATCGGATATTCCTCTGCATTGGGGATGTGGGGCGAGCAATCGGTAACTGCCGCGAAAGCAACGTCCATGCTGATGCCTGGCCGCTGCCTTCCGGGAATAAATAGCTGCCCCGGTAGTATGGATATGAGTATGGTTTGGATGCTTAGTTGCAATAAAATGTTATATTGCTCCGCAATCAGATTTGTCGTACTCGAGCATTGAAAGGGAGCAGTAATGATCAAACAATATAACTTTGGCCCGTGGGGCGAACTTGCGGACCCCAGCCCGTTTTGCCTGAAGCTCGATGCCTACCTGCGCATGGCGGACCTCGAATTCGAAAGCGTGTCCGGTGCAAAAAACCTCAAGCAAGCGCCCAAGGGAAAACTCCCGTATATTTCTGATCAGGGCAAGATCATTGCAGATACGACGTTCATCCTGGATTACCTGAAACAGACCTATGGTGACCCGCTGGATAGCGATCTCACCGACGAGCAGCTGGCGATTCAGCATGCCTTCACCAAGATGCTCGAGGAGAATCTCTACTGGTGCCTGTTGTGGTCGCGCTGGATTAGCAGCGAGGGCTGGCCTGAGATGAAGAGCGCGATTTTCGGTAAGCTGGCGTCGCCCCTGCGCGCTGTCGTGCCGGGGATCGTGCGCCGCGGGGTGCGGGAAAGCCGGAAACGCCAGGGGCTTGGCAGGCATACTGAAATGGAAATCAAGCAGATTGCCCGGAATGATTTTCAGGCCCTGTCCAGCTATCTGGGACAAAAACGCTATTTCTTTGGCGACCAACCCGCGACACTGGATGCAATCGCGTATGCCTTCCTGGCGAGTTTCGTGCTGGCGCCATTCGATAGCTCGATGAACGATATTGCCACGGAATACAGTAACCTGGTGGCGTTTTGCGAGCGTGTCCATAGTCGCTGGTATGCACAGCCGGCGCCGGCCGCGGAGGCAGGCGAATGAATCCCTGGCGCAATGCAGCGGTACAATTGCGGTGGATTCTGGTCAGTGTTGTGTTGCTGCAGGGCTGCGCGGCGCTGCGACCGACGCGGCCCTCCAAGCCGAGGTCATCGCCACC
>CAMYKE010000213.1 GCA_947258895.1 uncultured Pseudomonadales bacterium
CTAGCCCGCATCCGTCATCGATTGGTGCGTAAGATGACACGTCGCTCGGTGCGCAGATTGCGCGAATGACGTGCAATGCATAGCCGTAGCTATGCATAAGCGGCTTTCGCGATGAGATGCGCGTCGAGAGACCGTCAAAGCGCAGCAAAGCAAACTTAGCAGACTGTAAATCGTTGGCTTAGAGTAACTGTCTGTTTTCACGGTTAATTCACAAATTCAATGCTGTATCGGTGATGGATGCGGGCTCGCGAAAAGTAACTGCGCAACCATACTTCACTTGACGAAAATAAAACACTGGCCTGAACACGAAATGGTTAGTATTTTCATGTCCCGCAGCGGTCGTGCTGTGCAACGGGTGCCAACCGGGCGGCAGGCCAGCTTTGGGGTCTCGCTGTCAGCCGGCGCTCAGCGGAGTGCGGAGCTGCGTCAGGGATCTCGCGTGAAGGACCGGGCGCCCGGCCTCCTGAAAACCCGGCCGTGCCCCGGTGGCGGATGGTTCTCGTTTACCACGTAGACGAACGCGTCCAGTGCGCGGCCGCCGGCGCTCCTGACGCTGGTACTGACGCGCGTATACGCGTCCGTTTCAAACGCGTCCAGGCGCTTCCAGTCGGCGACGCTGAAATTCGCGGTTAGCAGGTAACCGGGAATTCTTGGGCCATCCCGGTCCAGCACGAGAGCGGGGTAGCCCCGGGTTTTGCCGATGCCTTGCGGATACAGCCGCCCGGTGACCGTCGCCGCTACCCACTTACCCGTTATGCCCCGCAACTGGCGGGCGTTGTTTTGTCCCGGCATCAAGGTGCCGTAAACGAAGAGTCGTTGTTTCAATATTTGCCTCGCTACGAGAATGCTGCGTATGGTTTCCAGTTTATCACTGACACGCTTGCACGGCGTCACCTGGGCCTGCCATCCTCAATGCATGTCGCGCGCCATGGCAGCGACGATTGGAATCCGGAAGCAGGCAAACAAGCTGCCACTCGATTCGGCACCGTGGCCCTCGAGAGTCGTTGGCAACTCCATTCAATCACCATGCGTTCGAACCTGGAGGGGTATAGCCTACTCCCCCTGTAACGGTCCGTGTTATCATCCTATGCAAAACGCCGGGCTACTGTCGCAGCGCCGCTAAATGAATTTCAGCCCGGCAATTGCGCTCAGTCGCGAACCTGCCGTCCGCGCGTTCCTCGAGAGGTGCATGCATGCCTGCCATGGGGCGATTCTACCAATATTCCAGCCGGAATCCCGGCGTATCGATCACCTGTTATTTGCGTAGGCTGGGTTACCGTTGTCGCTACGGGATAGCGTGTAGCCTGGTTGGCGCCGTCATGGGGTCGTTACTCGCCTCTGAACCGGCGCAGGGTGCCAGCGAACTGTGGACCGTAGAAACCGAGGTGCGTTGTAACACGATCCGCTACCTGGCCCAGGCCTTTGCCGCCGAGACCGGCACGCAGCCGGTGAGTGTGGTATCCGTCGATGAAAACGAGATGCGGGCACGCTATTCCGAAGCCTTCCGGAAAGGGCGTCCACCGGCGATAGTGCTTGCTAACCTGGACATGATCGCCAGTGTAGATTACGAATTTGGCCTGGATCACCAGATTGCCAGCGCCGTCGTGCGGAACACCGGCCGCCCCGAGCCGTTTTTGCCGCAGGCCCTGGCGATGGTGCGTGGCAGCCGCTTCAATACGTATTTTGCCGTGCCGATCTACGCATGGGTACAGGGCCTTTGGTACCGCAAGGACTGGTTTGAGCGCGACGGTCTGGCGGCGCCCACCACCTGGCAGGCCATCGCTGCGGCTGCCGAACATTTTCATCGACCCGAGCAGGGGCAGTATGGCCTGATCATGGGTACCGGCGCCGACGTCTATGCCGAGCAGGCATTTACTCACCTGGCGTTGAGTAACGGTGCCGAACTGGTCTCGGAACAGGGCGAGGTGCTGCTCGACACTCCCCTATTCGAGGAGGTGGCGGCCTTCTACCAGCAGCTGACGAGGTTTACGCCACCGGGCCACATCCGTGCCAAGGATCATGAGTTCTATGTCCGTAACCAGGCGGCAATGGTGTTTTACTCTTCCTATTACCTGGAAAACCTGTTCACTACCCTGGAAACCGCGCTTGACGAAGCTGTACCGAAAGTCGACCCCAACCTGGCGGCCAATACCGGTGTAGTGACCTCTATCAGTAACAAGCGGCCGGCGCGCTTCGGTAATTTGCGAGTGCTCGCTTTTTCAAAATCGAAAGATAAGCAGGAGCGGAGGAGGGTGCAAGCCTTTGTCGAATACCTGCTGCGCAATGATGCCTATGTGGCGCTGCTGCATGCCGCCCCGGGCGGCATGATGCCGGTCCGGAAAAATGTGAGTAGTTCGGAAACCTATCTCAACGATCCGCAGGGAGTGTTTCGGCGCTTCGAGCGCACCACCTTGCGTAACCTTAGCCTGAAGGGCCAGTTCATCGAAACGTTCAGCATTCGGCCGCAGGGATTTAAGCCCCGCGCTGCTGCCATCGTCGGCGCCCGGGTACTGCCTTCGGTTATGGCGGCGCTGGCGGACGGCCAAGCCCCCCGCGACGCGCTAAAAACCGCGGCGCTGCGTATGCGCGCCAACCAGGCTGCCGAGGCAAACTAGTGGCCTCGGAGGCACAGGAATCCGGCGGGATTCGGGATTGGCTGGCGACCCGCCGGGTCCGCCTGCAGATCACCATTTTTGCCAGTTTTTGCTTGCTGACGATCCTGCTGGTAACCGCAATTATCAGCTACACCTACTGGGCCAACGGTCGGGCCGCCTCGCGGCTCGCGCTACAGCTGCTGGAGCAGACCAGCAATACGGTTATCGAGCGCACCAACCTGCTGGTCACTCCCCTGTTCTCCCTGGCCGAGGCAGTGCCATTGCTGCCCAATGTCGGGGTGGCGCCGACGTTGGCCGTGCATCCCGCGACGGCGTTCCTGCTCGATGCGGTGGATAAATACGAGCAGGTTTCCTCGGCCTACCTGGGCTACGAATCGGGCGAATTCTTCCAGGTGATTGGCCTGCGCAACATGCCTACCGCCATGGCCGCTTCCTACGCCGCACCCGAGGCGGCCAGGTTTGCACTGCGACGGATTCTAACCACGGAAACGGGCTCGAGGATCGAACTTTGGCAATTCCTGGATCGGCACCGCCGCCTGGTTGGCTCGCGGGCGCGTACCGACCCTGACTACGATCCCCGTCAGCGCCCCTGGTACCGCGAGGCCGCGGTCACCTATCTGACCAGGGTAGTGGATCCGTATCTCTTCGCCAGTGGCGAGAATGAGTACGGCATCACCGTCTCCAAGCGATTTGGGGGCCAGGTCTCGGGTGTCTTTGGCGTTGACCTCGCCCTGTCGAATATGTCGCGATTCCTGGCCGAGCAACGCAACCTGCACGGGGGGCAACTGAATGCATTCGTGCTCTCCGCTGCCGGCGAGGTGATTGCCGCGCCGGAAACCGGCCGAATTATGGGCGCGGGAGGAAACAGGGAGCAGGGTAACAGGGTGCTGGAATGGGTGCGGGGTGCGTTGTCCGGAGCCGGGCAGAGCAACGCTGAACGGCCCATATTCCGTCGCGGCGGGATCGATTACCTGTATCACTTCGAGCGGCTGCCGGAGCAGCAAATCCGTGATGCCACACTGGCGATCATCGTGCCGGAATCGGTTTTCACGGCACCGATTGATCGCGCCCGCAACCTGACGATTATGTTGTCGGTATTGGCGCTGCTGCTGTCGCTGCCCGCCATCGTCTGGGTTGCCCGCAAGGTCAGTCATCCACTGGAAGAGCTTATGGAGCAGGCGCACAGCATCCGCAACCTGGAGTTCGCGGCGGAATCGACCGTGAAATCCCGGATCGTGGAAATCGCCAAGCTGGTGGAAGCCTTCAAGGCCATGAGGGTGTCGCTGACGATATTCGGCAAGTATGTCCCGCGCGACCTGGTGCGCAGCATTGTCGCTTCCGGTATCAATCCCGAGATCGGCGGCGCCCGGACCCCCATTGCCACCCTGTTCACGGATATCCGGGATTTCACCCATATCAGTGAGGAACTGGGCGCCGAGCGCACTTTGGCGCAACTGTCCGTCTACCTGGGTGGGATGGTGGA
>CAMYKE010000214.1 GCA_947258895.1 uncultured Pseudomonadales bacterium
AAAAAATCCCCAGCACTATGAGCACGTCATGGGCCAGCGCTACCACTGCGCCCAGCGCGAATTTAAGCTGGAAACGGAACGCCACATACAGTAGCACCATACCCAAAGCCAGCAGCAAGCCCAGGCCGCCCTGTTCGCGCAGCTCTTCCCCGACCTGTGAGCCCACGAACTCGGAGCGGCGCAATTCGACCGCCTGCCCATCCACGCGCAGGGCGGCCATCACCTGCTCGGCGACCTGCGGGTTGTACCCCTGCGGCAGGCGCACCAGCACATCGGTATCGGCGCCGAAGTACTGCACCACCGGATTGGCGTATCCCCCCTGCTCGAGTTGACTGCGCACCCGGTTCAAATCGGGCGCCGACTCGTAATTCACCTCGATTAGCGTACCGCCGGTAAAATCCAGCCCGAACGCCAGCTGCTTGACCGCCAGCGAGACGCACGCGGCAAGCACCAGGCAAATCGATACCGCCGCCGCGATCTTGCGCGCGCCCATGAAATCGATATTGAACTCTTTTGTCATGACCTAATCCTCAACCGGAGCTAAATCCACAGCTTCTTGACACTGCGGCCACCTATAGCCAGGTTTACCAGGGCGCGGGTCACCACGATCGCAGTAAACATCGAAGTCAAAATTCCAATCGACAGAGTCACCGCAAATCCCTTCACGGGCCCGGTACCCACCGCAAAGAGGATCACCGCAACCAGCAGGGTGGTAACGTTGGCGTCAAAAATGGTTTCGAAGGCGCGCTCATATCCCGCGTGAATTGCCGACTGGGGTGGCGACCCTTGCCCCAGCTCTTCACGAATGCGGGCGAATACCAGTACATTGGCGTCCACCGCCATACCCACGGTCAATACGATCCCGGCAATGCCCGGCAGCGTCAGGGTAGCCGACAGGATTGACATCGCAGCCACCAGCAACACCAGGTTCAGGATCAGGGCGACATTAGCCGCCACACCGAATGCCCGGTAATACACCAGCATAAACAACACCACCAGAATCATGCCAATCTGCACGGACTTTACGCCGAGGTCGATATTCTCCTGGCCGAGGCTCGGCCCCACCGTACGCTCCTCGACAAACTCGATAGGCGCAGCCAGCGATCCGGCGCGTAGCAGTAACGCCAGCTCGGAGGACTCCTGAGGGCTATCCAGGCCGGTAATGCGGAAGCGATTGGAGAGCGCCGTCTGGATAGTGGCGAGGCTGATCACCCGCTTCTCGATATACTTGTCGCGGGTTTCGACCTGCTCGCCATCGATCATCTGTAAGCTGGTGCGGGTCTTGTACTCGATAAACAGCACCGCCATGCGCCGCTTTACGGCATTGCGGGTTACCCGGTTCATCAGCTTGCCGCCCTTGCTGTCCAGGGTAATATTGACCTGCGGCTGGCCATTTTCATCATAGCCGGCGCCGGCGTTGGCCACGCTATCGCCAGTGATGATAATGCCCTTCTCAATGCGTACCGAGCGGCCTTCATGTTCATACACCTCGGTACGGCTATTGAGCTCATCCGGCTGGGCCTCAAGGCGAAACTCGAGGTTGGCGGTTGCTCCAATGATGCGCTTCGCCAGCGCGGTCTCCTGGATACCCGGCAACTGCACCACGATGCGATTGCGGCCCTGGCGCTGCACGAGGGGCTCGGCAACCCCCAGCTCGTTTACCCGGTTGCGTAGCGTCGTGAGGTTCTGCTTTACCGCGTAGTCCTCTATTTCACGCACCGCCTCCTCGGTCAGGGAGCCCTGCAGGAAAAAACTCCCTTCACGCTCGCTGTCGGTGAACGCGAATTCGCGGTACTCTCCTTTGAGGAAGCGCTCGGCATCGTCGCGCAGCTGCTCGCTGTTAAATTTCAGCGAGATCATTCCTTCCGGGAGCACCTCGACCACCCGGTAGCGAATTCTTTCTTCCCGAAGGCGGGTTTTAAATTCGCTCGCGAACACGTCCAGGCGACTCGTCACCGCCTTGACCATATCCACTTCCATCAGGAAGTGTACCCCGCCACGCAAGTCGAGGCCCAGCTTCATGGGACCGGCGCCGAGATTCACCAGCCAATTGGGCGTGGTCGGCGCGAGGTTTAGCGCCACCAGGTAGTCATCCCCCAGTACTTGCGATACCACGGACTTGGCGCGCAATTGGGCATCGCCATCGGTAAACCGCAGCAGCGCATTCCTCTCATCGAGTTCCGGCGTCTGGTAAGCAATCCCTGCCTCATCCAGCGCTGCGGTAACCCGCTTCAGAACGCGTTGGTCTACCGCGCTGGAACTGCTCGCTCCGGAGATTTGCAGCGCCGGATCGTCCGGATAGATGTTCGGAGTCGCGTAGATTATGCCCATAGTCACGACGACCAGGACCATCAAATACTTCCACATGGGGTATCGATTCAGCATCAAATTGCCTAACTGGAGCTAATTAGTGGATAACGAATACGTGCATAGCTGCGCTGTCGGCCACGCAGCTGGTGTTTCAGTGCGCGCTATATCGCTTTCAGCGTGCCCTTGGGGAGCACGTTGGCAACCGATGCTTTCTGCAGTTTGATCTCGACGCCCTCGGAAATCTCCAGCACCACAAAAGCTTCAGATACCTTCACGATCCTGCCAGCCAGACCCCCGCTGCTGATGACCTCGTCACCCTTTGCCAGGTCGGCTAGCAGCGCCTTGTGTTCCTTGGTCCGCTTGCTCTGCGGCCGCCAGATCAGGAAATAAAAGATCAGGCCGAAAATAGCCAGCATAAACAAGGGCTCAAATCCGGTGCCTGCGGGCCCGCCGTCCTGTGCCAATGCTTCAGGTATGAAAAAACTCATGTTGGTTCTCCCTCTTTCCGACGTCGTGGTCGCCGCGCTGGCAGCGCCGACGTCGCATGTTCATATTCAGCCCGGGGTTGCTCCCTAATCCGGATCAAGTAACCCCTGGCCTTGCGATGGTATTCAATTGCCACAGCGAAAATACCCGCGCTCCCCCGACGAACCTCGCACAGCGATACCGGAATGTTACACAGGTTTAATGGATAAAAGGCCCCTTACGCACCGCGCTGGGCATGGAAGGCCGCGACAAAGGCCGACAATTTACCCGTTTCAATGGCGCTTCGCAAACCATTCATCAGATTTTGGTAATAGCGCAAATTGTGAATGGTGGCCAACTGCGAAAACAGCATTTCCTTGCATTTATCCAGGTGATGCAAATAAGCGCGACTGAAATGCTGGCAGGTATAGCAGTCACAGGCGGCGTCCAGCGGCAACGGGTCGTTCCGGTAGCGCGAGTTCCTGATCTTCAGTACGCCCTCACTGACAAACATATAGCCATTCCTGGCATTACGCGTGGGCATCACGCAATCGAACATATCGACCCCGCGCTCGACCGCAGCCACGATATCCTCCGGCTTGCCAACCCCCATCAGGTAGCGGGGCTTATCGGCAGGCATATGTGGCGCAATACCCTCCAGCACGGCCAGCATTTCGTCCTTCGGCTCGCCGACGGACAGGCCGCCGACGGCATAACCATCGAAGTCGATGTCCAGCAGCCCGGCGAGGGACTCGCGCCGCAGCACGTCGTACATGCCGCCCTGGACAATACCAAACAGCGCAGCCGGGGCATTGCCCTGCACTGCGAGGTGTGCCTGTTTGCTGCGTCGCGCCCAGCGTAGTGACAATTGCATCGACTCCTGCGCCGCTTTTTCTGCGGCAGGATACGGCGTGCACTCGTCAAAGATCATCACGATGTCAGCATCGAGGTTGGCCTGCACCTGCATCGATATCTCGGGGGTCAGGTTTACGGTGGCGCCGTCCACCGGCGATTTAAAGACCACCCCCGCTTCGCTGATCTTGCGCATGGCACCCAAACTGAATACCTGGAAGCCGCCGGAATCGGTCAGGATCGGCCGCTCCCAGCCAATGAAAGCGTGCAAACCGCCCTGCTCCCGGATGATTTCCGCGCCCGGACGCAGCATCAGATGGAAGGTATTCCCCAGCAGTATTTCGGAGCCACTGGCCTCGATATCACGGGGCAGCATCGCCTTCACCGTGCCATAGGTGCCGACCGGCATAAACGCGGGCGTCTGGATGGTACCGCGCGCGAAACGCATTTCGCCGCGCTGTACAGGAACATGGCATCGCCATAGCTGAAAAATCGATACCGCTGCTCGATCGCCTGCTGGTAGGCAGCGCGAGTATTGTCCGCTCCGGCAAAAGCACTGACCAGCATCAGCAGCGTCGATTTCGGCAAATGGAAATTAGTCAGCATGGCATCGACACAGCGAAACTCGTAGCCGGGGTAGATAAAGATGTCGGTGTCGCCCTGGAATGGCGCAATGAGTCCTGAGGTCGTCGCCTGCGCCGCCGTTTCGAGACTGCGCACGCTGGTCGTGCCGACCGCTATCACCCGGCCGCCGCGCGCGCGCGCCGCCACAATCTGTTCACAAACCTTCTGGCTCACCTCGATATACTCGGAGTGCATCCGGTGCTCGGCGACATCTTCAACCCGCACCGGCTGGAAGGTGCCGGCCCCGACGTGCAGGGTCACGAATGTGGTTTCAATTCCGTGCGCCTCGAGCCGCTTGAGAATCCCCGCATCGAAATGAAGCCCCGCGGTCGGCGCCGCGACTGCGCCGGGACGCTGCGCATAGATCGTCTGGTAGCGTTCGCGGTCGAGCTGTTCATCGTCACGATCTATATAAGGAGGCAACGGCATATGTCCAATACGTTCCAGCAGGCGTGGCAGGTTCCCGCTATTGAAACGCAGCCTGAAAAAGTCGCCCTCTCGTGCCTCGACCTCGGCGCGGCAGCCTTCCTCGCCATCGATGACGAGGGAGGAGCCCGGTTTGGGAGTCTTGTTGGCGCGCACCTGGCACAGCGCGCGGGCGTCATCGGTTACCCGTTCGACCAGCACCTCGACCCTGCCCCCGGTTTCCTTGCGACCGGTCAGGCGCGCGGGAATCACCCGGGTATCATTGAACACCAGCAAATCTCCCGCGCCGAGCAGCTCCGGAAAATCGATGAACCGGCGATGGGCGACGCTGCCATCCCCGGCATTGAGACACAGCAAGCGACTGGCACTCCGCTCGGCCCGGGGATAGAGCGCAATCAACTCCTCCGGCAGTGCGTAATCGAAATCACTTAACTTCATGGGCGGTACGGAAAAAAACGGGGCGCTAAGGGTAGCGGAAATGCTGCGCCGGTGCTACTGCGCTGGTGGACAAAAAAATTGGGCGGTAAGCCGAAGCCTACCGCCCAATCCGTATTGCTTTGTAAGTTGCCCGAACCTAGCTCTTATCAGCCTTGTTCGCTTCGTATGCGGCCTTGACAAGGTTCACGTTCGCTTCAGCGGCGTTCGCAAACAAGCCCGCGAACAGCGCGGCGTTTTCCTGTGCCGTTTCCTTGAGGGACTCAACGTAAGCCGCTTGCGCTTCTGCCGCCGCGTTAGGGTCCTTGGCATTCGCCAGTGTATCCGCTTGCTTCAGAGCCGCTTCGATACCTTCACGAATTTGCACGGAACCCAGAATCATGGCGTCAGTCATCGCGCTGGCCTGCTTGCTCACCAGCTCGGACGCCAGCTTCGCGTTCTTGCCGGCAAGCTCGTTGTCACCCAATGAAGCGAAGTATTGCTGGGCAGCTTCGGTGTCGAAATACGACTGCAGTTTTTCCTGCAACGCTTCGACATCGTAGAATTCCTTGACCGCGGCTTCGATTGCTTCTACGTCATAGAGCTTTTGAATGTTCGCTTGCAGCGTTTCTACGTCGTAGAACTTTTCCACCGCTTCCTTCATTGCGTCCAGGTCAAAAAACTTCGCATAGGCTTCCTGGGTGGCTTCGACATCAAAAAATTTGCTAATTTCTGCCTGCGCGGCTTCCACGTCATAGACTTTCGCCAGGGCTTCCTTGGCCGCTTCCACGTCATAAAACTT
>CAMYKE010000215.1:0-4080 GCA_947258895.1 uncultured Pseudomonadales bacterium
CGTCGGGGTATAGCGCAGTCTGGTAGCGCGCCTGCTTTGGGAGCAGGATGTCGGGAGTTCGAATCTCTCTACCCCGACCACATACAAGCTTGCAAGCCGCTCATCCGACCAGCTAGATTTGGGCGCGACCTTTTGGTTGATTATGCGCCCGTAGCTCAACCGGATAGAGCATCGGCCTTCTAAGCCGAGGGTTGCAGGTTCGAGTCCTGCCGGGCGCGCCATGGTTTCGGGTGCGTCTTGCGAATTTGCGTTATTATGGTGAGTGTAGCTCAGTTGGCAGAGCTCCGGATTGTGATTCCGGCGGTCGTGGGTTCAAGCCCCATCACTCACCCCATATTTACTGTCAGGCAGGCGTAGCCAGGCGCTTGGCCAGGCCGCTCCGGCGGTGACTATTGCAACCTGCGGATGTGGTGAAATTGGTATACACGCTGGATTTAGGTTCCAGTGCCGAAAGGCGTGAGAGTTCGAGTCTCTCCATCCGCACCATATTCAAATCTGACCGACTTCTGCCCGACGCTGGAACCAGATAACCGGCCACACTTTCGAAGAGGAAATTCATGCAAGTTTCAGTCGAATCCGTCAGCAATATTGAGCGTAAAGTCACGATCGGCGTCCCTGCGACCCGGGTTGATTCCGAAGTGGATAAACGTCTGCAAAAAGCAGCGAAATCGGCGCGAATCGACGGTTTTCGACCCGGCAAGGTGCCGATGAAGGTGATCAGGAAGCGCTACGGTGCGGGGGTACGCCAGGAAGTGGTAGGGGAGGTAATGCGCGAAACCCTCTACGAAGCGCTGCAACAGGAGCAACTTAATCCCGCTGGTCAGCCCGCGATTCAACCCAAGACTGTCGAGCCGGGCAAGGATCTCGAATATGTTGCCACCTTTGAAGTGTACCCTGAAATCACGCTGGCGGATTTGTCCACATTGCAAGTGAATAAGCCGACGGCAACGGTCGAGGAATCGGACATCGATACCATGATCGAGCAATTGCGCGAGCAGCAGTCACAGATGCAGGAGGTCGACCGCGCCGCGCAGACCGGCGACGAGGTTGTAATCGATTATACGGGGACCCGCGACGGTGAAGCGTTCGAGGGCGGCACCGGGGAAAACCAGAAACTCGTACTCGGTTCAAACTCCATGATCGACGGTTTCGAAGCCGGCATCGCAGGCATGCAGGCCGGGGACAGCAAAGTACTGCAGCTGACCTTTCCCGAGGACTACCAGGAAGCAACGCTAGCGGGCAAGGCGGTCGAGTTTGCGGTAACCGTGCACACGGTAAGCGAGCCGGTTGCTGCGGAGATTGACGAGAGCTTCTTTGAGAAATTTGGCGTCAAGGAGGGCGGCCTGGAGGCGTTTCGGGCTGCGGTGCGTAAAAACATGGAGCGTGAGCTCGAAAAAGCGCTCAAGGATCGGGTAAAGACGCAGCTGATCGATGCATTGCTGGCGGCACATGAAATCAAGGTACCTTCTGCACTGATCGGCCAGGAGGTAGATCGCATGCGCCAGGAAATGGGGCAGCAGTTTGGTGGCGGTCAGCAGTTCGACGCTTCGCAACTCCCTGCGGAACTATTCACAGAACAGGCAACCAAGCGCGTCAGAACCGGTTTGCTAATCAATCAGTACATTACCGATAGCGGTGTCGAACTGGACGATGCCACTCTGGATGCGCATCTCGACCGGTTTGCAGACAGCTATGAAGACCCCGCCGAAGTCATTGCCTATATCAAACAGGATCAGCAGCAGCTCGCCCATTTCAAGTCGCTGGCTCTCGAAGACAAGGTGATCGACAGTATTCTCGAAAAAGTGGAGATTGTTGAACTGCCTTCCAGTTATGAGGATGCCCTCAAGCCACCCGCACCGGAGCCCCGGGCCGAGTCCGAAGCGCCAGTCGATAGCGCTGAAGAAAAATCCGCACAGGATAAATAAGCCACATAATTATTCTGTTTAATTCGAGCGGATACTGAAATTTGTTCTAGTATTTAAATAAAAGTTTTGAGAGATATTGATGACTAATACTTTGACCCCCGCTCAACAGGACATCATTAACCAGCTGGTACCCATCGTCGTTGAACAGACAGCGCGCGGTGAGCGCTCCTACGATATCTATTCCCGGCTGCTCAAGGAGCGCGTCATTTTTATGGTGGGCGCGGTCGAGGACCATATGGCGAACCTGGTGGTCGCGCAGATGCTGTTCCTGGAGTCGGAAAACCCTGACAAGGATATCCATCTGTATATTAACTCCCCGGGTGGTTCGGTCACTGCCGGATTATCGATCTACGACACCATGCAGTTTATCAAGCCTGATGTCAGCACGATGTGTATTGGCCAGGCGGCCAGCATGGGTGCGTTGCTGCTCACGGGCGGAGCCAAGGGCAAGCGTTACTGCCTGCCGCATTCACGCATGATGATTCACCAGCCGCTGGGCGGGTTCCAGGGACAGGCTACGGATATCGAGATTCATACCCGGGAGATCCTGACGATCCGCGAGAGATTGAACAAAATCCTGTCAATTCATACAGGACAGGACGCGGATACGATTGCCAAGGATACCGACCGGGATAATTTTATGGACGGCACCACAGCGGTCGAGTATGGATTAATTGATGAAATCATGTCCAGCCGCATTGTCAGGTGATTATGTAAACCGTAACGATTTCAGTTACGTATAAATAGCCGTCAATTAATTTTGTAGAACACGGAAACTGTTTATTATAATGAATACTCCACAGTCCACGGGATTGCTTAATGTCTGACGACAACGTCATTGGTGGTGAAGATAACGGCAAATTGCTGTATTGCTCTTTCTGCGGCAAGAGCCAGCATGAAGTGCGCAAATTGATAGCCGGTCCGTCGGTGTTTATTTGCGACGAATGTGTAGACCTTTGTAACGACATTATCCGCGAGGAGATCGAAGACGCGAATCCGGAGGACTCCTCCGATCGCCTGCCTTCGCCGAAAGAAATCAAGTCTAACCTGGATGATTACGTGATCGGCCAGGAACGGGCCAAGGTCGTGCTGTCGGTAGCGGTATACAACCATTACAAGCGGCTGAAGTCCACTGAGTCCAAGGACGAAATCGAACTCGGCAAGAGTAATATTCTCCTGATCGGACCGACCGGTAGCGGGAAGACGTTGCTGGCGGAAACGCTGGCACGGATGTTGAACGTGCCATTTACGATCGCGGATGCAACCACCCTGACCGAGGCGGGCTATGTGGGTGAGGATGTTGAGAATATCATCCAGAAATTGCTGCAAAAATGCGATTATGACGTAGAGAAGGCGCAGCGCGGCATCGTCTATATCGACGAAATCGATAAGGTTTCACGAAAATCCGATAACCCTTCGATTACAAGGGATGTATCGGGTGAGGGCGTACAACAAGCGTTATTGAAACTGATTGAAGGCACCGTCGCTTCGGTACCCCCGCAAGGTGGTCGCAAGCACCCGCAACAGGAGTTCCTGCAGGTTGATACGTCCGGAATACTGTTCGTTTGTGGTGGTGCGTTTGCGGGGCTCGAACAGATTATCCGCGATCGATCCGAAAAGAGCAGCATAGGCTTCGCGGCGGTGGTCAAGGGCAAGGACGACCAAAAGTCCATCACCGACACTCTGGTCGAGATTGAGCCGCAAGATCTCATCAAATACGGGCTGATCCCGGAATTTGTCGGGCGTTTACCGGTGGTTGCTACTCTCGAGGAGCTTGACGAAGAGGCCCTGGTGAAGATTCTGACCGAACCGAAAAACTCCCTGACCAAACAGTACAAAAAACTGTTCAGCATGGAGAACGTGGAAATTGACTTCCGCGAGGACGCACTGTGTGCCGTTGCCAAGAAAGCCATGGAGCGCAAGACGGGTGCACGCGGACTGCGCTCGATTCTGGAATCGGTGCTGTTGACTACGATGTACGAAATCCCTTCCCAGGACGACGTCGCGAAGGTTGTGATCGACGAATCCGTCATCCTGGAAGGCACAGAGCCCTTGCTGATCTATGAAAGCAATGAACCCAATAAAGTGGCCGCGAAAGAGTAATAATTGAATTCTGCGTCGGAAAGGGCCCTCCGGGCCCTTTTTTTTATGGTGC
>CAMYKE010000215.1:4094-6075 GCA_947258895.1 uncultured Pseudomonadales bacterium
ACTAGCGTTATATTCACAGTTGATCGTTGTAAAGTGGTCAAATCATCCCAATGTAACGTAACAGTTGTTACACTTGTTTATCCGTCCCCGAGACCAAGGATTATGCAATGAGTTTCATTACCGAACCTAATCAGGATTCGCAGGAAATACCAGTACTGCCGCTGCGCGACGTTGTTGTTTTTCCGGGCATGGTTATCCCGCTGTTCGTAGGCCGTGAAAAATCAATAAATGCCGTCGAGGCCGTGATGGCCGGGGACAAGCAAATATTCCTGGTTGCGCAAAGAAATCCTGCCGAAGATGACCCATTGGCAGATGACTTGTATCGGGTAGGCACGGTTGCCACCGTGCTGCAATTGCTCAAACTCCCGGACGACACGGTCAAAGTCCTCGTAGAGGGGAGCTATCGCGCCAGCGTCGAGCAATACAGCATGACGGAAAATGCCGCGAGGGCCATGATTGAGCCGTACGAATGCGCGGAGCTGAATGAAAAAGAACGGGACGTTTTGCCTCGTGCTGTGCTTTCCCAGTTTGAGAAATATGCCAAACAGAGCAAGAAGGTACCGGTAGAAATACTCACTTCTGTGTCCACCATCGACGAGCCCGGGCGCCTGGCCGACACCATTGCATCACACCTGGCGCTGTCTGTTGATGACAAACAAAAAATCCTTGAAATGCGCGAGGAGCGCGAACGCCTGGAGTACATGATCGGAATCATGGAATCCGAAATGGACCTGTTGCAGGTGGAGAAGCGCATCCGCAATCGCGTCAAGCAACAAATGGAAAAAAGCCAGCGCGAGTATTACCTGAACGAACAGATGAAAGCCATTCAAAAGGAAATTGGCGAGCTCGAGGAAGCGCCCAATGAGATGGAGGATCTCGAGGCCCGCATTCATGATTCGGGGATGAGCAAGGAAGCGGAGGAAAAGGCGGTTGCCGAATTGAATAAACTTAAGTTGATGTCACCCATGTCTGCCGAGGCAACGGTAGTGCGCGGCTATATCGACTGGATCGTGAGCCTGCCCTGGAAGAAACGCAGCAAAGTACGGCACAAGTTGCAACATGCGGAAGAAATTCTCAATACGGACCATTATGGTCTCGAAGAGGTCAAGGACCGTATCCTGGAATACCTTGCGGTGCAAAAACGCGTGCGTAAGATAAAGGGACCGGTGCTTTGCCTGGTAGGGCCTCCCGGCGTCGGCAAGACTTCGCTGGGGCAATCGATAGCGCGAGCGACCAATCGCAAGTATATTCGCATGTCCCTGGGAGGCGTGCGGGATGAAGCAGAGATTCGGGGTCATCGTCGCACCTATATTGGCTCCATGCCCGGCAAGATACTCCAGCGATTGTCCAAGGTCGGGGTGAAGAACCCCCTGTTTTTGCTGGATGAAGTCGACAAAATGGGCATGGATTTTCGCGGCGATCCCGCCTCCGCGTTGCTGGAAGTGCTCGATCCGGAACAGAACAATACCTTCAACGATCACTACCTTGAAGTCGATTATGACCTGTCCGAGGTAATGTTCGTGTGCACGGCCAATTCGATGAACATCCCGCCGGCCCTGCTGGACCGGATGGAAATAATCAGGATTCCCGGTTACACAGAAGATGAAAAGCTCAATATCGCCAAGCGCTACCTGCTGCCCAAGCAAATAAAGAATGCCGGGTTAAAGCCGGAGGAACTGGATTTCAGCGATGAGGCACTGTCTCATGTGATTCGCTATTACACGCGGGAAGCCGGGGTACGCGGTCTGGAACGCGAGATCGCCAAGGTGTGCCGCAAGGTGGTGAAGCAGGCCGCCCTGAGCGAAGCCGAAACCCCATCGCGCGTGATCGCGCCGGAGGATCTGGAAGACCTGTGTGGCGTGCGTAAGTACAAATACGGAATCGCAGAGGAAGAGAATCGGGTCGGCCAGGTCACCGGACTGGCCTGGACCGAGGTGGGCGGTGAGCTGCTCACGATAGAGTCCGCTGTGGTGCCCGGTAA
>CAMYKE010000216.1 GCA_947258895.1 uncultured Pseudomonadales bacterium
GCTGATGGATACTTCTTGTATAGCGCGTTTGGCATCGGGACATAGCCATTCCCTTTAAGTAGATCGGTTTTGTGCAATTGCGCTACCTTTAGCAAATGCCGCTGTAATGGAATTACCAGACGTTGCGATAGTAATGTCACGCGGTCTTTGTGACCCTTGCCAGCCCGCACGACCACTGATCGCTGAGTGAAATCCACATCTTTGACGAGTAGCGTCATACATTCACTGATACGCAGGCCGGAACCATAAATCAGTTCTGCCATTAGTCGCCGGTTCCTTGTAGGTGGCTAAAGATTGCTTGCACCTCATCGATTGAGAGTATCACTGGGACGGATGGTTGCCGTTTTACGCGATAAATTTGATCGAAATCGGGTAACTCCATTTTTAGTACCTCTCGGTACAAGAATACGATGGCGTTTAGCGCAGAGCTTTGAGTACTGGCTGCGACCCTTCGCTTTGTCGCCAAGTGGTTGAGGTAGGCTTCGATAGCCAACTTGCCCAGTTCTTTTGGGTGGGTTTTATTGTGGAAAAGAATGAACTGACGGATCCAATAGACATAAGACTTAGCTGTTCCAGGGCTGTAATACTTTGCCTGACAGGAATCGCGTACTTGACCAAGGAGATGCTGGTTCTAGTATTGACCCCATTGTGTTACATCTTCAAAATCGAGAAGCAGAGCGGGGTCTCGTTATACGGAAAACCCTTGTATGCGCAATATTTATTAACCGTATGATTATTATGAAAGTAATGACACAATCAGAGAAATCGATAAAAACTACTAACGGGACCGACGGGTCTCGTTAGTAGGCTGTTAGCACTAATTTAAATTAGGGAGGAGAATATGTTTATTGTCGATGACCTTATTGGAGAAGCGGTTGGGTATTTGTTTACGCGAGTTGAAAAAAATCGTGATGCCCATGACGATTCAATAGATTCTATTCGCCAAGCGATGAGGGGGTTATCTGCTTCATTTGGCGACATTATTTATCTCTATAAAAAGTGTTCCCACAAATTAAATCGATTTGTCGCAAAAAAGGATAATGACGGATTTTGGGATTTCTTCCCAGATGTTTTGGATGACAATAGCTTGAGAAAATTTTGTAACGATTCAGGGGTATGTAAAGATCTACGTATCGCACAAGATAAGTTGTTATCAATCCCCTTCGGATCTGATAGCAAAGCGAAGTCTATGATAGAAAACTTCGCCTACCAATTAGAGGCCTACGAAATAGCATTTATATCAGCACTTAGAGAGTACTTTAGCAAATCAGAAAAACTGGATCTTATTGCTGCAACTGATCAAAGGAATGTCGATCCAAAAGATGCGTTGAAGATATTTGAAAAGTGTATCGCGGGCCTTGAAAAAGAAAAGGCTAAAGTTGATAGCGTCCTTGATGAAATTCGAGCGAATGCGTCAAGACCGCTGTGCTAACAAGACCATCAAATTGACTGCCGCAACTGCCGCTCGTTTCGCTCCCGACAGTCACAGTAGCAATTTATGGCGGCGTTAGGCGGCGAATGAATCCGCAATTAGGAGGTACACTATGGCTGCATATTGCATATTTGATAATCTAGAAGTTCGCGATGTGGCGAAGCTCGAAGAATATAAGACCAACGCCGGACCGATAGTCGAGAAGTACGGCGGAAAATACGTCGTGTTGGGTGGAAAGGTTGAATTGATGGAAGGGGAATGGCGTCCTACGTTCCCGGTGATCATCGAATTTCCAAACCTGGCAGCGGCAAATCAATGGTACGAATCGGATGAATACCGAGATCTAAAAGCGCTTCGCTTGTCTGCGGTTAAATCCAATGCAGTTTTTATTGAAGGCTTGTAATTCCATTAATTGGGCGGGCGTAAAAAGGCGTCAGTCGCTGAACCGGACGCTTGACCGCTGTATTCCTGCGCTGCCGCTCTGGTCGCCAGCCGTCAAGCGCAGGTTACCTGAGCGTTTTGTGTCTTTTTCGAATTTTTTAGCTTTATATTCGAACTGGTGAACTCGGATATAAATTTTATATTTCACCAACAATCATGAGTAGAGAAAATGAGTAAAGGTACAGTTAAATGGTTCAATGCCGATAAAGGCTTCGGTTTTATTACACCTGAGGATGGCAGTAAGGATTTATTTGTTCATCATTCAGAGATTCAAGCGGGAGGTGGATACGCAACCTTGAAGGATGGTCAGGCTGTTGAATTCGAAGTTGGCCAAGGTCAAAAAGGCCCTTGTGCAAATAAAGTTGTTCCTATATAGGCTGCAACATATAACAAAGCTAAGCATCGGACTGCTGGGACGCTGCTTCGCAGCTAATAGCCCCAGCAGCCAATGCTGGCGGCGTTGATTAATGGCCGCTCTTTGTTTTCTTGCAATGAGTCCTTAGGTCGATTCGATCATTCCCATGCTGTCTTTAACAATTCTGCGACACTCCGCTCGTAGGACTATCACGCCCTCCCGGCGCTCGCCGTTCTGCACAGGGTTGTAGCGCCACCCAACGACCAGCCAGGAGCACCGAAATGTAGTTTGGTATCAGGCGATAACTGGCAAACTCCCGCTACTCAACTAGCCTTTTTTATGGTGCGACTCACGAAATTTGGAATGCATCACTGACGTCAGTTCGGCACGCTCTGCCACTGGCGGGCGTTCAATAACGATAACCATAAGCGTCACCGTGCTCGACCGCGATTGCCGACTAACCTAGTCATTTCGCGAGGACTGTTACCGGTGCACGTACCTGTAGATCGTTGATCCCGCCAGCGGGCCACGATAGTTGACGTCTAATACCTTC
This sequence comes from uncultured Pseudomonadales bacterium, assembly GCA_947258895.1. The sequence goes on from CAMYKE010000216.1 coordinate 2,782, forward strand.
AGTAACCCGCGCTTGTTCTCAAGTAGTTACTGCATTTTTTCCTCACAATGAAACGCGAGTCGCACACGGTAGGAACGCCGATTACGCGGCGCCCTCGCAAAGAATCGTCAGAACACACGAGAGCGCCTGGCGGGAGCGATTCCGTGAGGTTCCCGGATACCTGCAGATTGATGGCAGTGTGAATCCAGCAGTCAATACAGAAATCATGAATCACAGCCCCGGATCCTGATGGATAAAGCGGTGGATGTTCGCTTGACAGATCCTGACCGTGAGGTATTATACCATCTATATGGATGGTATATAGATGTCTATCGGAGTCTAAATCGATTAGAAGAGGATGATCATGAGCATACACCCGATTCGTTCCAAGGCCGGTGGAACCGAGAAGATCACCATCAACCTGGGCTTCGTCGATCTGGGACAGATCGATCTGCTGGTGCAGGAGGGCTTCTATTCCAACCGCACCGACTTCATTCGCACGGCGATCCGCAATCAGCTGAGCACCCATGCCGAGGCGGTCAACAAATATGTGGTCCGCCACACCCTGGAGCTGGGCCTGCACGATTACAGCACGGAGGACCTGGAGGCGGTTCGGGCGTCCGGCGAGAAACTGCGGATCCAGGTCCTGGGGCTAGCCCGCATCGCCGATGACGTGACCCCGGAGCTGGCCCTGGCCACCATCGATTCCATCGTCGTGATGGGCGCCCTGCAGGCCAGTTCGGCGGTCAAGGCCGCATTGGCCGACCGGATCCATTGACTTCCCTCCAATTTCATCGTGGAAAACCTCTCATGAATACAAGATTTCAGGCCGAAATGCTCGAATCCACTCGCCTGACCCAGGCGGGTCGGCTGATGGATGCCACCGCCGTCATTCAGCGGGCGCTGCGGGGGGAAACCGGACACCCGGCCCCGGTCGATCCCGCCGACACTGCCGCCGAAGGCGCCCACGCCAGGACAGGGCGATCCCCGCTGACCCTGGACGGAGTGGCGGAGCGGGTGAAAAACGACGATGCCGCGCACCCTTCAGGGCATACGGCCCAGTCCCGACCCGCCCCGGAAGCGACTCCGGAACGCGCCGCGACTCGGCCGTCATCCCCCGGGTCGCTGATCGACTTTATGGAGAGGCTGCGGGATTCCAAAGGATTTGCCCAGCGGGGTCTGGGAGGGCTGGGAGGTTTGAGGCTGGACCTGGACAACTTGAAGGCTCCGGGTTTATCGACGCCCACCCCGGTGCCGGAGGGGGCCCGGTTTATCACGGCCTGCTACACCAACCGGGCCG
>CAMYKE010000217.1 GCA_947258895.1 uncultured Pseudomonadales bacterium
TCTCCTCACACTTTTCACTACGAGAGCCGCTTACGCATAGCTACAGCTATGCATTGCGCGCCTTTCGTGCAATCTGCGAACCGACCGACTCGCCATCTTGCACGCCAATCGGTGACGGATGCGGGTTAGCGAATCACCAGGTAAAACGAGCCCGCGCCGCGTTGAATATGCAGCAGGACTTGCTGATCGTCTCTCCGCAACGCCCGTCCGAATGACGTGATGTCCACTACTACCTGGCGGTTGGCACCGATAATCAGGTCGCCGCTGCGCAGGCCGCTGGAGGCAGCGGGCGAATTTGACGTGAGCCCGGCGACGATAACGCCATCTCCGGCCGGATTATTTTCAAAGCGAGCCCCGCGCAGTAACTGGTGTAAACGCGCGCTGATCGCCGCGGCCTCACGCGGTGCGCCGATCTCGACGCGGACCTGCCGTTCCTTGCCGCGCCGGATCAGTGTGAGCGTCGCCTGCTCCCCGATCGCCAGAATCCCGAGCTGGCTGCGCAATTGTCCGCTGGCCCTTACGGGCCTGTCGTTCACGGCAACGATGACATCGCCGGTTTTAATGCCAGCTGTGGCTGCCATCGATCCTTCTTCCACGCCGGCAACCAGTACTCCCTGTTGTCCCCGCTCCAGATCCAGCGCGGCGCGCAGTTCCGGCGTGATATCCTGAATGTTGATACCGATGCTGCCGCGCCGTACTTCGCCAAATTCGATTATCTGGTGGACACTCGCTTGCGCCATATTTACCGGAATGGCGAAGCCAATGCCGACGTTGCCTCCCGCGGGCGAGATAATTGCGGTGTTGATGCCGACCAGCTCGCCCCTCAGGTTGACGAGTGCGCCGCCGGAATTCCCTGGGTTAATCGATGCGTCTGTCTGGATGAAGTTTTCATAGCCTTCGATACCCAGACCGGTTCTGCCAAGGGCGCTGACTATCCCGGTAGTAACGGTCTGGCCAAGGCCGAAGGGATTGCCGATAGCGATTACGAAATCGCCTACCCTGAGCTGGCTTGAGTCCGCCAGCTGGACGTCTGTTAGGCCATCGGCGCTAATTTTCAGGACCGCGATATCGAGGTCGGGGTCGATTCCCAATACCTCCGCATCGTAATCCCTGCCGTCGGCGAGCGACACATGCACTTCATCGGCGCCCTTGATGACATGGTAGTTGGTGATGACGGTACCTTTGTCCGCATCGATAATGACGCCCGAGCCGGCGCTGCGCTGGCGTTTGCGGTACTGGCGCTGGTTCGGCAGGTCAAAGAAGTAGCGAAAAAAAGGGTCGTTGAGTAGCGGGTTGTATACTTCCCGGGTGGAATAAGTGGCGATATTGACGACCGCCGGATTCACCTCCTCGAGCAGCGGCGCAAGTGACGGCAAACGGGTTCCGGACGGATCGTACAGGGGCAGTGTCGCATTACCTGAACCGACCCCGCCCAGGATCAGCGTAGCCAGCACGCAGCGGAGCGCCCGTTGTGCGCTCCGCCATGCAAACCCGGCAGGCAACTGCATCATCGCTGCGCGCCCGGCCATTCGATGACGGGATCACCGAGCAGTCGGTATCGAATCAACGGAACGCAGTTACCGGACATTACGCTGCTATTTTATGCTGTCGCCAGGCGCAGGGCAGCGCCAGCCATGGTGGCCGGTGCCGCGCGAGCGATCTGTTTCGGCTAGTCATGGATAGCGACTTTTTTGGTACTGCTATCGACCGTTTCCTGGCGGGGAAGCGTGATCGTGAGTACGCCGTTTTTCATGGTCGCATCGATCTCATCGGTATTGACATCGTCCGGCAACGACAAGGTTCGCTGGAAGGCGCCATAGCTGCGCTCGACGCGAAAGAAGTGGCGCTCTTTGGTTTCCTTCTCTTCCTCTTTTTCGCCGCGGATCGTGAGCACATCGCCACTAACCTCAATGTCCAGCTCGGATTCGGTCATGCCCGGAGCTTCGAGTGTCACTTGATAGCTCGCGTTGTCTCCGGAAACATTCAGACTTGGCCGGAACTCCGCCAGCCCCGAGCCCTGCAACGCGTTGAATGCGCCGGGCCGCAGGGGCTGAAAACCGAAGCCGCGGAAGGCATCCTCGATCAGCTGGTCTATCTGCTCATGCAGTGCCAGTACCGGATTACCGGCACCAGCGGGCGCGGCGCCCCGGCCTGCCGGGTTCGTGACCGGGATCTGCCTTGCGCCAGCCTCCGACTCTTCATGCTTGAACCAATTCCAGGGGTTCAGTTTCTGTAAGTCCATCTTGAAACCTCCATACTAACGGGTCAAAGAATTGCGTTTGTGCCGGGTTACTCGCCGGCCTGTGTATACATGTAGGGCTGAAAGAAAAAAATCAAGGCAGTACGCCGAAGCGGTCGAATACGAGCCGTGGTTTCACCTGTTCTTGCTGGCGCTGCCCCTGGGTCGATTGGCCCAATAATTCCGATTCATACGTCCCGAATCCGTACACATGCATTTTCGCAGGGTCAAGGCCGCTCGCAACTGATCCCGATCAATCTTTTCCCGACCGGTCCGGTTATACTCTTTATTCTGTAGCAGAAGGTGGTTTCGATTGGTGAGCCGTATACATTCGATTTGGTTCGCAGTATTTCTGAAAGGCAACGGCGACCGGGAGTGAACGTTCGCCGGCAGGTCGTTGAAAAGCTGATTGCCAGCGTCGACCGACGGTGTTTCCTCAACCGGTTTCCGCACGATATTGATCAATTCCTTTCAGCCGGCGATAAAACCATGGCTGGTCGAATGAGCATCATAATCCTGCACACACGGACCTAAGTCGAGGTCCTGCTAATTTGATTTTCGGGAATATGAATATGAATGAGAAGGCCAGGTCTGTGTCAAAAGAGCAACAGCGTAAAGAAGAACTCTCGGCCTATGAAAAGCTGGTGGAATTAATGCGCGAGCAACTGGAGAAATCGTCTGCGACTATGGATGCCGGCAGGCTGACGGGGACCATCGACCATGCAGCCCGTGACCTGAGGGCCCTCGGGGAGCATTCCATGGATGCGATCAGCACGGCGGCAGAGACGGCAAGGAAGGATCTCGCGAGTACCGCCGAGCATGCCAAACCCCTCTGGGAAACGCTGCAGCACAATGCAAACGACGCTCGGGAGTCGATGGCGCGAGCCGGCGCCCAATTGTGGGCCCAACTGGCGAGCGGCACCCGGGGCCAGGGGGCCGCCTGGCGCGACCTGACGGGCAGTGTACTCGAGACATTTTTCGATGAGGTTTCCTCCTGGAGCGGCAAGCTGGCCGGAAAACTGGAGGAATCGATTACCTATCACACCGGACAGATGTCTTTTGGCGGCGCCTTCAAATGTAGCTCTTGCAAAGAGGTGATTCATCTGCGCAAGCCGGGTCACCTGCCGCCTTGCCCGAAGTGCCACAAGACTGCATATCGGCGCACAGTTATAGGGTAAATAGCCGCGACCCGCTACCGACAGCAGGACAGGGGGTAGCGATAGGAGGGCCGTATCCGGGCCGATTTGCTATCGCAGCGGTGCGCGACGTGAACTGGTCGTTAACGTTCCAAAAGGAGGGATGAATCATGACTGCAGGGGCATATTGTAATCGGGACACCGTAGTGGCCCGACCGGAGACATCCATTCATGAAGCGGCGAAACTGATGCGCGAACACCACGTTGGCTGCCTGGTCGTTGTCGACGACCGGCATATTTCGAATGTACCGGTGGGCCTGGTGACGGATCGCGACATGGTAGTCGAATTGCTGGCGCAGGGGGTCGATCCCGCAAGCGTAACCGTGAGCGATATCATGAGTGTTGATCCGGTCACCGTGGATGAGGACGAAAGCTTGTGGGATGCGATCCGCAAGATGAGCGCCAGAGGCATCCGCCGGCTACCGGTGGTCGATAAAAACAAGGCGCTAGCCGGGCTGTTGGCGGTGGACGACGTTCTCGACCTGCTCAGTGTCGAGCTATCGCAGCTCACCAACCTGTTCATCCTGGAGCAAAAGCGGGAGAAACAATCTCGAATGTAAGCTTCTGGCGGCAGCTCGGTCAGGCAGCAGCAACACCAGGTTACGCATCCATAAATTTGCACGCGCCGCGGTTGCACCTGTACCCCGGTCAGGGACTATCGAACGGGCCGGCATCCCGATTCCCTGATCTGGCTGCGGTGCAGTGGAACCCTGAGTGTGGCATTACCTGCGGCGAGCAGTTGCTGGGTTTCAGGGGCCTTGAGCTGCAGCCCGTATACAAATTCCCGGCCGGATTCGGAGTAGCTGATCTTCTTGTAACTGGGTCGTTCCGTGAACTTCAGCGACAGGGATTGTACCGGGCCACGCACCCGGCCCGGTTGGAATGACCGGCCATCGAAATAATAGTAGTGCTCGAAGCCTACGTCGCTATCGAAGGCTGCGACCGATACCTTGCAGTCGCGTTTGACGCTCATTTTTTCGCCATACTCGTGGTGTACTACCGAGAATTGCAGGTTAAAGGGCTGGTTGAACTGCCCGGCCGGCAGGTAGGCGCTGCCGCTGAATTCCGCCAGCTCTGCCGGGGGCGTTGCCAACAACGGGTAGGCATCTTTGCCGTCAGGATTTCGCCACGCCAGTGTCCCGGGTATGTAAACCGGAATATGCAGGACGCGGGTTGCGGCGGGCGGTTTGCCGTTTTCCACCAGAGTGAAGCGGTAGCCGTTGTCCTGGCCGGCGGCTGTACCCGGTTGTGGCTTGAGGTACGCCGTGTATCGTCCAGGGTCGACCTGTTGTGACACCTGTTGGCTATCGGTATAGCGAAACCCTTCAGAGACAGTGAGTTCTCCGATCAGGGTTTGCTCCTTGCAGCCGACCAGCAGCAGCGTCACCAGCCCGTACGCAAAGCGCTTTACAAGCAAAAATCCTGCTTTCATACTATTCCTCAATGCGTTGTTATACGTGACAAATAAATGCAAGGATCGTTTCACAATGCGGTCTGCTCAGGTCCTGGAGAATATCGCAACGAGCCCGCATTCATCACCGATACAGCGTCAAACCAAAGTTAAAGCTGTGAATGCGGGCAATTTCTTGAAACCGGCGTTTTACAACCTGTCAGATTTGCTTTGACGCGCTTGTATGCTACTCAGAGCCTTTATATTGGATGATATTAAGGTGCCGGATGCGGGCTAGCCGCCGCGAAATTGCAATATTTCGTTGCGGGTTCGCGGCGGGAGATGTGATTTATTTCCGGGGAAAGTGGTCGAAACTTACGGCAGTACGTTTGATTCAGGTCGCGCAGTGGACAAAAAATTGCAGTATTTTCAACAGCAACCGGTTTTGCAAATCGGGTGTTGTCACTGTCGCTGATGCACCCGGATCCAGTCATTCATTAACGCGGAGCTTGCTATGAAATCTGCACACATAATGATCAATTGGATATTGGTTACCTCCCTGGCGCTGGTTGGGGTTGTCAATGCAAAACAGGAAAGCGAAGGTGAGCGCTGCATCAGCTTGATGAGAATCGATAGTACGCAAGTCCTCGACGGCAATCATGTTATCTTTCGCATGAAGGGCGGCAAGAACTACCTGAATGTGCTGCCGCACCGATGCCCGGGCTTGCGAAGGAACCAGCCGTTCATGTATCGCACCTCACTCAGCGTGCTCTGTGATGTGGATATGATCACGGTGCTGGATACCGGTGGCTTTGGGTTGCGGCCAATGGCTTCTTGTGGGCTCGGCCGTTTCATGCCGATGTTGGATGCAGATATTGATGCGATCCGTGATGAACTCAAAGCAGATTGACAAGGTGCTTCAGATGCCAGCGCCAGACGCACGTGGTGGTTAACGGAACCGGGCTATGGAATTCAAGGATTATTACCAGATTTTGGGCGTTGATCCGGACGCGGACAGCAAGGCCATAAAACTGGCCTACCGGAAACTGGCGAGAAAGTATCATCCCGATGTCAGTGAACAGCATGACGCAGAAGCCAGATTCAAGGAGGTGGCGGAAGCCTATGAGGTGCTGAAGGACCCGTCGCGGCGCGCCGAATACGACGAACTTCGCAAGTATGGCCAGGAGGGGCAGGAGTTCCGGCCACCCCCAGGCTGGCGTTCCGCCAGTAGTTCCGGCGATCAGACCGGTTTCGATGGTGACTTCGAGATGCGAGGACCGGATATCGAGGTCGAGATGCCGATTTTCCTGGAGGATACCATCTCGGAGGAATCGAAAAGCGTGTCTTATACCGTTCCCACGGTCGACACTGGCGGTCGCGTAACGCATACCCGCAAAACTCTCAATGTCAAAATTCCAAGGGGTGTTGCCGAGGGCCAGCGCATTCGCCTCAAGGGGCAGGGCGCGCCCGGGCATGGCGCGGGTGCCAACGGTGACCTCTATCTGCATATTCGCCTGGTACCGCATCCGCTGTTTGATGTGGAGGGCCACAACCTGGTAATTACCGTACCTGTTACTCCCTGGGAAGCCGCGCTGGGGGCAAAAGTCGAAGTCCCGACGCTCGATGGCAAGATCAACCTGACGATCCCGGCCAATAGCCAGACCGGACAGCGGCTGCGGATCAGGAACCGGGGGCTGGCAACTCGGGATGGCCGGGGCGACCTGCTGGCAGTGTTAAAAATTACCATACCTGCACATTGCGATGACAAGACCAGGCGCTTGTGGCAGCAGTTGGCCGAGCAGGCCGGTTTCGATCCGCGCAGCGAATGGAGGAAATAAGGTGATAACGAATATGGCCGTGCATATGAGGATCGAGGAAGTCTGTGTTGCCGCAGGCGTATCGATCCGCGCCTTGATCGAAATCGTTGATTATGGAATCGTTGAACCGGAAGGTGGGTCGCGGCGGAATTGGCGATTCGACCCGCAGGCAATTGCGCTAATTAAGCGGGCCGCCAGGATCAAGCATGATCTCGATATCGACTGGGGCGGTGTGGCTCTGGCACTGGACCTGCTTTCAGAAATCGATGAGCTCCGGTCAGAAAACCGGATGCTGAGGCAACGCCTGCGGCGTTTTTTACTGTAAATGCCGGATCGGTTGGCAGTGCGCGGCAAAGAGAATTTGGCTTACTTTAACTCCTGAATCTGCCGCAACAGCGTGCTATTCCTGTGCATAACCCTGGTTCCGTTTGTAACTGGAACGGATACCGGTTAGCCGGGATAGGGTATAGCGATGTCGCGCAGCGCAATCCCGTGTAGTAGACGTCCCAGGATGTCGGCACCCGTGATTACCCGCTTGTGCGTCGACCAGATCAGGATCAGGTCGTTATCGATAACATCGTCGGAACTCGACTGGGGTTCCACCCGTAATTTGGCAAGCGCCTTGCCCAGCAGGGTGGTCGCATCCTTGACAATGATGGGGCGGTGACAGTAACTGAGTGGGTTAAGGGGGCGATCGCTGAAGAGCGCATCGCGTAAAAATGCGTTGGCGTTTAACACCAGGAGGGGCTCCTGTTGCTGATCGACGATAATTATCCACTTTTTGCCGGAGCGGTTGATCTTGACCAGAAACGGATCGAGGACAGTTCGTTCAAACGGCGGGAATACCGGCTCGTCGTCGATTAAGGGCAGGCAAATGATGCTATCGGGGTCGACATCCTCACCTTCCTGGGTCACCTCGATATCGTCCAGCGCCAGGAAATTCAGCGCCCCGATGCCCTCCAGTCGGCCGACGTCGGTTTCTTCGGCCTCGATGTGCTTGTGGATAACGGTACGCAGGTCCTCTTCCCGGAAATACAGGATGCTTTCCTCCCCAAGCCACCAGTTCAGGAACAACGCACAGGGTTTTGCCGCCGGATAAAGTAAAAACTGATACAGGCGCAATACGGGTGCCAACAGCGATCCCATGCGCAGCGCATGCCGGGAAAAGTACGCCTGGGGGACGATTTCGCCGGCAAATGTGATCAGGATGGTGGAAAACAGGAAGGAGCTTACGCCGGCCATGACGGAATTGGATAGCAGGGTCAGTAACACATTGATACCAACATTCCCCCACAGAATGGTGGTCAGCAGGAAGTTGAAGTCCTTGCGCAGAGCGAGGATTTTTTTCGCAGCGGTGTTGGTCTCGCAGGAAATAAAGCGAATAGTTTTTGCTCGACTAAGATACCACAGCTCCGCTCGGGAATTGGAATTACCGATGAATGACGACCGGGTTTCTTGCTCCCGGTCAAGAGCGGTGATTGGTAATGGTGGCATTATGCTCCCAGGTGAGGAGTGCACCCCTGGCGGCGCGGCTACCGCCGCGTCACCCTCCCGGATTTCAGGACTTCAATGGCGGAAACAGGATGAATAACAAAATGTATTTTGGGCTGGCCTTGCTGGTGCTGGTGGGGATTTTTATCATCCAGAATGCGGTGGTTGTAGACATCAAGTTACTGTTCTGGACAGTCTCGATGTCACGCTCGCTGATGATTTTTTTCGTGCTGGCGATCGGGATTCTGATTGGCTGGATCCTCGCCGGCCGACACCAGAAGAAGACCAGATAAAGCCGGTCTGTATGCCGTTCTTGGTGATCTCCCGCGTTGTAAACTGAAACAACTCGATGCTGTTCGTGCTGCCGTTTTCGTATCCGTCAGCGATTGACCTCAATCAACAAGGTCCGGGGCTATTCAGGATAGATTGGCGGGGAAATGGTGCATCGCAGTGTTCAAGCTTTGCAGGCGCTGGTCCTGTTGCCGGTAGGGCAGGGGTATTGTGCTGTTTTGGAAATGGCCGAAGCGCCAGTCCAAATTGATTGACCAGTTACAGGTAGCGACAGGGAATCAGCAGGAGCTCATATGGTAGACAAGAATTCGCGTTCCACAACGTATCGCGGTTATGCGCGCCCCCTCGGCTTCCTCAGTGACTACCTCGCGGGGCTGGTGCGGGGCCGGCTGTGGCTGCAGGTCCTCGTAGGCATGGCGCTGGGTATCGTGGTCGGGGTGTTGCTCGGGCCCACCGTGGGGCTGGTCTCTACTCGCACAGCAGCCATTGCCGGTAATTGGCTCGCCTTTCCGGGGCAACTGTTCCTGACCCTGATCCAGATGATCGTCATCCCG
>CAMYKE010000218.1 GCA_947258895.1 uncultured Pseudomonadales bacterium
CAAAGCAAACCTGACACACTGCAATTAGATGAAGTCGGGTAGAGGGCTGATTTCATGGATTCTTCTCTGATTTGATGCTGTATCGGTGACGGATGCGGGCTAGGGCCCTGTCCCGAAGAAAGTCAGGCGGTTCAGGAAGGTATAGTCCGCTTCAGCGGTCATGAGTGCGATCAGCACCAGCAGGCACAGTGGCGGAACCAGAATGGTGTAGATGAGCGCCAGCCTCTCCCACAGCATATGCATGAAAACGGCGACGATCAGGCCGGCCTTCAGCAGCATGAAGACAAGAATCAGCGTCCAGCGCAGATAGCCCTCGAAGTGAAAGTAATCCACCAGGTAGGACAGCGTGCTGAGAATGAATAGCAGCGCCCATATGTACAGATAGACCCTGATCGGATGTTGTTGTCCTTCCTTGCTCGTCATGGCACCTCCTCAAAACACATCCTTCATGTTGTTCACCACAGGTAGAAAAAGGCGAAGATAAATACCCAGACCAGGTCGACGAAGTGCCAGTAGAGCCCGGCGATCTCGACGGTTTCGTAACTGCCCTTGCGATCGTAAAAACCGCTTCGCACCCTGCTCGCCACCACCAGCAGATAGATCACGCCGGCAGACACGTGCAAGCCGTGAAACCCGGTAATCATAAAAAAGCTGGAGCCGAACTGCGGCGCGCCCATCGGGTTACCCCACGGCCGAACGCCCTCCTCGATCAGCTTGGTCCATTCGAAGGCCTGCATGCCGACGAAGGAGGCGCCGAACAGTGCCGTGATGAACATCAGCGTTGCGGTCTTGCGGCGGTCCCGGCGATACCCGTAATTGACCGCCATCGCCATCGTGCCGCTGCTGGTAATGAGGATGAAGGTCATAATCGCGATCAGGATCAGGGGAATGTGCTGGCCGGCGATCGTCAGCGCGAACACTTCACTCGGGTTTGGCCAGGGTATGGTGGTCGATATCCGGACGTTCATATAGGAAATGAGGAAGCACTCGCAATGCCTTTGAGCCCGGGCGTCAATGCCGGCGTTTCCGCCATTTTTGCGCTACTGTCCTGAGCCATCGATCCGCTCCGCTAGGTTACGCTATGTTTACGTCGTCAGTAACAGGGCAAACAGCACCGCCCACACCAGCAGCAGGTAGTGCCAATAGATGCTGCACAACTGCACCCGCATGCTGATGCGTGCCAGCTCCGGCGCGCGCCACGCATCCAGTATCGCCCTGCACAGCACCCACAGCCCGCCCGCCAGGTGCAGGCCATGGAGTGCGGTCAGCAGGTAAAAAAATGCAGAGGCCGGGTTCGACCGCATATAGTGGCCCGCGGCGTCGAGTTGCTGCCATGCCACCAGTTGCCCGGCCAAAAAGGCGATCGCCAGGACCCCGGCGCCCACCAGTGCCAGTTGCAGGCGCCGTCTTTGTTCCCGTTGGACGGCGCTCCTTGCGAGGTGCAGGGCAACACTGCTGCACAGCAACGCGCCGCTGTTGATCCACAGCAGCCCCGGTTCCGCCAGGGGCTTCCAGTCCGCCAGCGACATTCGCATCAGGTAGGCGCTGATAAACAGCGAGAAAAAGGAGGTGATCACCGCGATAAATATCGCCAGGCCGAGCGTCGCCATGGGCTTGCTACTCGAGGCCGGCGCATGCAGGTCCTGCTCAGCTGTGCCGACGGTGACCCAGGGCTTTTCCGTGAGTCGCTGCGCGACCAGCCACCAGACACAGATGGCGACAACGACCGCGATAAACAGGATGCTCATCATGATTCGCCCTGCCCTCGCTCGCTAAGTTCCTCAGCACTCTGCGGTTGGTTCTGCGGGATAAAATCATCGCGCGCGCCGGGCACCGCATAGTCATAGGCCCAGCGATACACCACCGGCAGTTCAGGCCCCCAATTGCCATGCCTGGGCGGCGTGTCGGGGGTCTGCCACTCCAGCGTGGTCGCCTCCCACGGATTACTCCCCGCCGGCTTGCCCTTGACCAGGCTCCACACCAGGTTGAACAGGAACAGCAGTTGCACGACGCCCACGAACAGCGCGGCGACGGTGATTCCCATATTCATGAGCTCGGCCGACTCCGGGATGAAATCCGTGTTGCCGTATGAATAGTAGCGTCTCGGTACCCCCAGGATGCCCAGGTAATGCATCGGCAGGTAGATCGCATAGGTTCCCAGGAAGGTCAGCCAGAAGTGCCATTTCCCCATCGTCGCGTTCAGCATCCGCCCCGTTATCTTGGGATACCAGTGGTATATCGCGCCGAATACCACCAGGATCGGCGACACGCCCATCACCATATGAAAATGGCCGACCACGAAGTAGGTGTCGGACAGGGGCAGGTCCACGACCACATTACCGAGGAATAATCCGGTAAGCCCGCCGTTGACGAAGGTGAAGATAAAACCGATCGCGAACAGCATCGGCACCGTCAGGCGAATATTCCCGCGCCATAATGTCAGCACCCAGTTATAGACCTTGATCGCCGTCGGCACGGCAATGATCAGGGTGGTGGTAGCGAAGAAGAACCCGAAATACGGATGCATGCCGCTCACGTACATGTGATGCGCCCACACCACGAAACTCAGCACGCCAATAGCGAGGATCGCCCACACCATCATGCGGTAGCCGAAGATGTTTTTCCGGGCGTGGGTGCTGAGCAGGTCGGAGACGATCCCAAACGCGGGCAACGCCACGATATAGACCTCCGGGTGCCCGAAAAACCAGAACAGGTGCTGGAACAGCAGCGGGCTGCCACCCTGGTAGGACAGTTGTTCACCCATGGAGACAATTGCCGGCATAAAGAAACTGGTCCCCAGCAGCTTGTCGAGCAGCATCATGATTGCGCTCACCAGCAGCGCAGGAAAGGCCAGCAAACCCAGCACCGTCGCCATGAAGATGCCCCATACCGACAATGGCATCCGCATCAGCGACATGCCGCGGGTACGTGCCTGCAATACCGTGGTAACGTAATTCAGCCCGCCCATGGTGAAGGCCACGATGAATATCGCCAGCGACACTAACATGCAGACGATGCCCCAGTCGGTACCTGGCGTACCGGGTAATATCGCCTGCGGCGGATACAGCGTCCACCCCGCCCCGGTTGGGCCTCCCGGCACGAAAAAGCTCGCCACCAGCACCAGCACCGCCAGCAGGTACACCCAGTAACTGAGCATGTTCAAGTAGGGGAATACCATATCCCGCGCCCCGATCATCAGCGGGATCAGGTAGTTGCCGAAGCCACCCAGGAACAACGCAGTCAGCAGGTAGATCACCATGATCATCCCGTGCATGGTGATGTACTGGTAGTAGGAATTGGGATCGATGAAGTCAAAGGTATCGGGGAATCCGAGTTGCAGACGCATCAGGCCCGACAACACCAGCGCCACCAGGCCGATGCCAATCGCAGTAACGCTATACTGGATCGCAATCACCTTGTGGTCCTGGCTCCAGATGTAGCGAGTAACGAAGCTCCGTGGTTCGTGGAGCTCTTCCTCTCGATCTGCAATTGCAACGTATGCCATGGCAATACTGCCCTCTTCACATCAGTAATAAACTTTTGACAACCTCAATATTTCCTTGTCATTGCGAGCAAAGCGACACAATCCTGCGCTGCGATTCAAGGAGCCAGTAAGTTCCGCGTCGCGAATTTTCTTCGCGTTGTTCTATACCGGCCTCGCAGGCACCGATTACTCAACGTTTCCCCAAGCTGCGCCCCCAAGCCGTGGGGTTACAGGCTGTTGATATACGCAACCAGATCATTGATCCGTTGCTCCCTGGATAACATGGCGGCCATACTCGCCATCTGTGCGCCATACAGGTCATCGCGGTGGGCGCCGCGCAACCCATCGCGGAAATTTCGCAGCTGGGTCGCCAGGTACCAGTCATTTATCCCCGCCAGCCGCGGCGCGTTCAGCGCCTGAATCCCCTGCCCCTGCCGGCCGTGACAAGCGCCGCAGGTTGTGAATATTGACTTGCCGACAGCCGGATTACCCGTCACGGTCGCAGCCACGGGTTGATCTGGCAACGTCTGCAGGTACGCCGCCACATCTGCCATGGCGGCGCGATCGGCAAGCAAGGCAGCCATCGGCGCCATCTGCCGGCCGAAAACATCACCCTCGGCCGCTCCCCGAATCCTGTGTTTGAAATTCTGCAGTTGGCGGATGAGATACCAGCCTTCCTGACCGGCCAGCTTGGGGGCATTCAGCGCCCGGTTGCCCTCGCCCTGCGGGCCATGGCACGCCGCGCAGGCAGCATACAACGCCCGCCCGCTAACCGGGTCCGGTGCTGGTCGGGAGCGAAAATCAGCATAGGTGGGTTGCTTGTCCAGCCAGGCCTGAAAATCCTCCACCTCATCGACCACTACGCGACCCCGCATCGTATGGTGCGCCAGGCCGCAGAGTTCCTCGCAGAGAATCTCGAAAGTGCCGGTGCGGACCGGTTCGAACCACACATAGGTAATCGTACCGGGCACCAGGTCCATCTTGACGCGAAACTGCGGTACTGCAAAATCATGCAGCACATCCCTGGAACGCAACAACACCTTGACCGGCCGGCCCACCGGCAAATGCACCTCGGGACTCAGCACCAGAATGTCGTCCTCGCCGAACGGATCATCCGGAGTGAGGCCGAACGGGTTGGTGGCGGATATATGCGCCACCTCGCTGGTGCCCAATACCCCGTCGCGTCCGGGAAAGCGAAAACTCCAGTGCCATTGCTGGCCGACCACCTCAACTTCAGCGGCATCCTCAGGCACGTCGATAAATTTCGCCCAGACAAAGAGCCCGGGAGCCAGCATCGCGATTACCCCGAGCGCGGTCAGTCCGGTGAGCCACCACTCCAGCTTCTTGTTTTCCGGTTCGTA
>CAMYKE010000219.1 GCA_947258895.1 uncultured Pseudomonadales bacterium
CTCAACACCAGCAATAATAGACGCAGAAACATCATCAAAATCGATACCACTACGTCCTGCACCGGATCCCACGGTAGAGACCCCATTGATTTCGGTACGGTTTGCGTTGGTACCGCGGATTTGCACGCCTGTGCCTACACCCGCCTCACGGGTAATCTGGATGCCCGTTACGTTTTCAAGTACCTCTGCGAGGTTCTGGTCAGGCAGCTTACCAATGTCCTCAGCCATAATGACTTCGACCAGGTTATTCGATTCTTGCTTTTGAGCAAGAGCATTCGCAAGAGATGCCCGGATACCGGTGACGAGCACTTCTTCTGTAACCGGTTCGGATTGAGCAAGTACTGAACCGGCCGACACGGATGCGATCGCGATCGCAAGGAGTGACGGTGTTAGATTGCGACGGCTTTTGAGGCCATTTAACTGGCCTGGATGCTTGGTTCTCATATCATTTTTCCCCTTCTGGATCTTTTAGAGTTGGTGCAGAACTTGTTGTGCGGGTATAGCATAAATTATTGTCCGGGCAATGTAACCAATTTTACGACCTTTAGTCAATACAGTTGACAGCAGGTTTACCATCACTATTGGTAATATATAAAATCGTTATTGGTTTGATAAGAAGTAACGGCAGCTTTGACTGATTCATCCTGTGGTTCGAAAGCTGGCTTTACTACTCCTGCGCTAACTTGCGCATGTGCCAAAGTTGGGAGATCTCCAAATTTGCCTGGCTCTTTATCACGGTGTTCTTCTGGCTAAGAAGCATTTACGCATCGCGTGCCGTAAATAGAATACCCCAGCTAGCTGGAACCCGGCTGCAGTGCATGTTGTTTCAATTCGGTTGAGAATCAGTGTGGTCGATGAGCAATGTAATGCGCCGTGCTCAAGTTCGCCGGCCCTCTATACGCCAATCCGATCGACATGCCCTGAATCTCCGGTCGCGAACCAACGCAATCGATCTAACCCAACGATCACATTATATGTTAGCCGTCTGCATGCTTTGGGCGCAGTCATACTGCTGCTGGAAATAATGGAACCTTCGGACCTGGCCGCAAGATTCCAATTTGAACGCTGCGGTTTCGTGACCCCTCTACGCACGGGGGACGAAGTAACGCATCTGAATCATCAGGATCGTTTCTTTATCATCACCTGTTCAAATTTAAATAGGAGAAAAGAGTAATAGCCAGCTGGGCGTACGGCTAATTTATATTACCAATATATACCTCATGAATTACCAATCTTATTGACATTGACTGCTTATGTGAGTACCATTTTTGCGCTAACATGGGTGATCGAAAAGTAGTACTCCGACCACTCGATAACTACTGATTCAGTCGGTGTCACAGCGTTCATGGCACGGCGTGGCGGGCCGGCTACGGCCACTTCCACCACCCCATCAAAAAAGTACAAATAACCGGGGACGGGTGCCGATTGAACTCCGACCGGGAGCAGGAATAAGCCCGTTTGATCATCGCAGATTTGACCTACCATCTACCCGTGCAGGCTTGTTACAGCACGGATCCAGAAATCGGAGTTTGAGGGAAGATGGAGCGACTCAGCAACGCCACCATTTCCAGGCTGAAGCCCGGCGTCGAAGCGCCCGGTTACGCGCAAGGCTCGATTACCGCGGGCATTGTCCACTTCGGTACAGGGAATTTTCATCGCGCCCATCAGGCGGTCTATTGCGATACCTTGCTGAACCAGGGTGAGACCGGCTGGGGCATCATCGGTGTTTCTCTGCGTTCTCCCGGCATGCGAGACAATCTTGCCCCCCAGGATTTTTTATATACCCAGGCAACCCTGGGCGCCACGACGGCCTACCGAATTATCGGCGTTATCCAAAACCTGCTGGTGGCGCCGGAAAATCCGCAGGCGGTGATCGACACGGTTGCCCGCGACCAGACCCTGCTGGTCACCACCACGATCACAGAAAAGGGTTACTGCCTGTCCAGCGGGGGGGAAATCGACCGCGAGCATCCGGGCGTTCTCCAGGATCTTGAATCGCTCAAGGTGCCGCAAACGACTTATGGATACCTTGCCGCTGCGTTGATCAAGCGCTGTGCCGGCCGGGGCGCGCCCCTGACGATCCTCTGTTGCGATAACATGCACGCGGGCGGTGAGCATCTGCAGGCCGGTGTCCGAATGCTGCTGGAAACGCACAATCCCGAAACGCTAAGCTGGGTTGCGGAGAACGTGATCTTTTCCTCTTCGATGGTCGACCGGGTAACGCCGGCCACCGATGAACGGCTGAAGGAAGAAGTGGCTGAACGACTGGGGCTATACGACGCGGCGCCGGTTGCCGCGGAACCGTTCACCCAGTGGGTCATCGAAGACCGTTTTGCCGGGGAGCGTCCCCCCTTCGATAAGGCTGGTGCACTCTTTGTCGAGACTATCGCTCCCTTCGAACGCATCAAGCTGCGTTTTCTCAATGCCGGGCATTCCATGCTCGCGGCCCTGGGTTACCTCGCCGGCGACCGCTTTATCCACGAAGCGCTGCAACGTCCAATGCTTGCCTATTTTACCGAGCAAGCGCTCAAGCGCAATGTGTTGCCGGTGACGCCGGTTCCCAAAGGCGTCAGTGGCGAGGCCTATATCGATCAGGTGCTGGAGCGTTTCCGCAATGGCAATCTGCCCTATGCGGTATTGCAGGTCGGCACCGACAGTTCCCAGAAAATTCAGCAACGCTGGCTACCAACCATCGACGACGCGCTCGCACAGGGGCGAGATGCAACTCACCTGGCGTTTGCCCTGGCGGCCTGGGTATGCTTCGTTCGCCAGGCGCTGCGGAACGATGATCTTCACGACCCACTGCGGGAAGCATTCGGTCGCTGCGAATCCACAGGCAGTGCGTCCGAGGTGCAGGAATTCCTGGCCCTGGCGGGTGCCGACCGGTTTGCTTTTTCCAACAATGATTCCTTCATGGAGATGGTGGACCAGTTTCACCGGGCCATCAATAAATTCGGTGTCGAACAGGCACTGGCGACTTCTCTGATTCTTGAACTGGAGCAACGATAATGCGTGAATCCTGGAGATGGTTCGGGCCCAACGACCCCGTAACCATAGATGACATACGGCAAACCGGCGCAACTGATATTGTCAGTGCGCTACACAATATCCCCGCAGGCGAGGTCTGGCCGATCGAAGCAATACGCCAGCACCAGGCGTTGATAGAGGACTGCGAGCCCGGCCTCACACCGCTTAAGTGGACGGTCGTGGAAAGTATTCCTGTCCATGAGGATGTCAAGCTTGCGCGGCCCGGGCATCAGAAGTACGTGGAGAACTGGATCACATCGATGGAAAATCTGGCGCAGTGCGGGATCAAGACCATCTGTTACAACTTCATGCCGGTGATCGACTGGACCCGTACCGACCTCAACTTCAGGCTACCCAGCGGCGCCTATGCGTTGCGCTTCGATCAGAAAAAATTTGCCGCCTTCGACCTCTTTATTCTTCAGCGCGAGAATGCCGAAGCGGAGTACAGCGCGGCGGAAATTGCAGAAGCGAAGCAGATCTTTGAGGCGATGTCCGATGCAGAGCGCACAGAGCTCACCAACAATATCATTGCCGGTCTGCCGGGCAAGATGACGGACGCCTATGGTATTGACGATTTCCGCGCCATGCTGGCCAATTACAAGGATATAAGCCCTGATATCCTGCGCAAGAATCTGTTTGCTTTCCTGTCGCAGGTGCTGCCCCGCGCCGAAGCGCTGGGGGTCAAACTGGCCATCCATCCCGACGACCCCCCGCGTGACATGCTTGGCCTGCCGCGCATTATTTGCACCGCGGATGACCTGGAACTCCTGTTCGAAGCACAGCCGAGCCCGGCCAATGGCATAACACTCTGCGTGGGCACCTACAGCAGCCGCCCCGACAACGATCTGCCGGCCATGGCCAGGCAGTTCGGGCCACGCATTCATTTTTCCCACCTGCGCGGTGTCAGTCGCGACAACCATCATCGGCGGTCAGGCAGACCAGGACTATTCCCACTGGTCGCAGTTCGTCAGCGAGCTCGCATGTTTCGACAAGTTCGGCGATTATCTCTTTTCCCGCAGGAAATGGAGACATTGCCGTGACAATGGCGCCTGAGGCGGATAGCTCAATAAACGACTCATTGGCGCAAAAATTTGCCAAGGGACTGGCATTATTTCTTCCGGGCATTTTTTTGCTGGGTTTCAATATCGGCACCGGCAGTGTCACCGCGATGGCCAAGGCGGGGGCGGACTACGGCATGTCCCTGTTGTGGACGATTGTCGCATCCTGCCTGTGCACCTTCTTCATGATCAACCTGTATGGCCGCTATACATTAGTTACCGGCGAAACAGCCCTTCAAGCATTTCGAAAACACATCCACCCGGCGGTCGGCATTTTTTTTCTCGTGGCATTGACCACCGGTGTCTGTGGCAGTGTGATGGGGGTGATGGGCATTGTCGCGGATATCTGTTACGAGTGGTCGAAATCCGCAGTAGCCGGCGGTATTTCGCCGGTCTATTTTGCGGCTTTCTTCGTCACGTTGGTTTACTTCATATTCTGGAACGGGAAGACGCAGTTTTTTGAGCGCAGCCTGGCCGTGATTGTCGCCATCATGTCGGCATGCTTTTTGATTAATTTCTTTATCATGATGCCCCCCCCGATTGAAATTATCAGGGGCTTGATTCCGAGCATCCCGCAGGTGTCACCCGATACCGGCAGAGGTCCTTTCCTGGTGATTGCATCCATGATTGGAACCACCCTGTTTTCCGGCTTGTTTATCATTCGCACCACGCTGGTCAAGGAAGCGGGCTGGACACTGAAGGATTACAATAGCCAGCGCAATGATGCCGCCTTTTCGGTGGTGCTGATGTTTGTCATCAGCACAGCAATCATGGCTGCCGCTGCGGGCACTTTGTACGCTGAGGGAGTGGGTCTATCACAGGCTTCCCAAATGATTAATTTGCTGGAGCCGCTGGCCGGACCGATGGCTGCCTCGATATTTGCCTTTGGGCTTATTTCCGCAGGCGTGTCTTCCCAGTTTCCGAACGTGCTGATGCTACCCTGGCTGTTATGTGACTATACCGGCACGGAACGGAACATGACGCTGCCCAAGTATCGAATAATGGTGCTCCTGATTTCCCTGCTAGGCCTGGTCGTGCCCATTTTCGAGGCCAGACCCGTGTTCGTGATGATTGTTTCCCAGGCGTTCAATTCGGTCATACTACCCGTTACGGTTGCCTGTATCCTCTATCTCGGCAACCGCAAAGACTTGATGCGGGAACACAAAAATACCTGGATCGCCAATAGCATTCTTGCAGCGATTTTACTGTTCTCCATCTTCACATCGTCGCTCGGAATCAGGGGAGTCTGGCAATTGCTCTGAGAGCGCCGGGTCAGATATTTTTCGGGAAGACGGCCAATTTGGGAGCGACAATGCCTGCCGGAGCTGTTGGAAGACCCCCGGGGTTTTTTGAATTCCAGTGAAGCGCAGCAGCGATAGATATCAAGCCAGTAAATTCCTGGCGGGAACACGCTACATGGTAACCTGGTGAAATCCTTTCGCTGAATTGTCCGTAAGTACAGACTTTGAGCGATGTGGATTCGAGCATCAAATAACAACAAGGATTAATAATGAAAACAATAATCAAAGCGATTTTAATCAATTTTTGATTCAACTATTGGGCAATCATCTGATGGAAATGGAACAGCGGCTTGAATCAGT
>CAMYKE010000220.1 GCA_947258895.1 uncultured Pseudomonadales bacterium
TCCCGGTTGACCTCGGTGTATTCCTGGAACAGCCGGGAAAATTCCTGGCTTGACTCTTTAAGCTTGTCGATCTGCTCCTGGTGCTCGGGAAATTCATGATAGACGTCATGATTTTGTCCGAGCATTTCGTCCTGCTGCATAGGCCTGTACCCCTTTTCTCAGAAACCATGGCTACCGAACCGGGAACCGCCTGCACTCATATTGCCTGTTCAAAGCGAAGTGCCAGGGCCCGCTGTGCCTGTTTACAGCGAATAGTTTACCCTAGATTTTCGGGTTCCCTAAGTCGCGAGGGAAAGGGCCGTGGGAACCCCAGGCGGGCAGATAATAAGTCCTTATTTTTGCAGCTATAAAAGCCGGGAGTGCAAGGCTGGAAGCAGGCGCAGTGGCCGCGGTGGCTGTACCTGACAGCTGGTGTCGTTTCCGCTAAGAAGGTTGATCATGATCTATAGACGTATGGCCCTCGGCCTGTTGCTCCTGTCGGCCCTGACCCAGGGGCCAGCCCATGCTGTGGACGCGAGTGAGCGGCTGCACGCGCTTTTTGCCCGCGAATGGGCTTTCCGACTCGCGGAATTCCCCATGCTGGCCTCCTATGTCGGGACAAGTGATTTCAACGACAGGCTGGCATCGGTCGACGCGTCCGACCAGGCACGCCGTGCCCGCACAAGGCGAGCATTTCTGGAAGAGCTGCACGCCATCGAACGAACGGCGTTGGCCACGGCCGACCAGGTCAACTACAGCCTGTTTGAGCGACAGCTGGAAGATACCATCGCTGATTTCGAATTTGGCGAGTGGCAGATTCCGCTGAATGCCGATTCGGGCTTTCATTCTGATTTTGCGCGCCTGCCTGCAGAAGTGCCGCTGGCGACCGTAAATGACTACCGCAATTACATCGCCAGGCTCGAATCCTGGCCCGCGCATATGGCCGCACAAATTGCCAATATGCGGCTCGGCATGGACCGCGGTATGACTCTGCCGCGGGCGGTTCTGTCCGGGATCGAAGCCAGCATCATTTCCCACGTTGTAGAGCAACCCGAACAGAGCGTGTTTTATGGGCCGTTTGCGAGCTATCCCGCGCACTTTTCAGGGCGCGACAGGCAGCAGCTGAGCCAACGCGGCCAGATTGCGATCATGCAATCCATTGTACCCGCCTACGCAGGCTTCCTGGCGTTCATGCGCGACGAGTACATTCCGGCTGCCCGGACGACGCTGGGGGCATCGGAGCTACCCGATGGGCGCGCATATTACGCGCAGCGCATCAGGCACTTCACAACGCTTGAGCTTGACGCCGACGAAATTCACGCGATCGGTCTGGCGGAGGTCAAACGAATTCGCGCCGAGATGCTGCAGATCATCGCCAAAACGGGCTTTGAAGGCGACTTTGGCGAGTTTCTCGAGTTTCTCCGGAGCGACCCACAGTTTTACGCAGACAGTGCCGAGTCGCTGCTCAAGGAAGCGGCCTTTATCGCCAAGACTATGGATGGCAAGCTGCCCACCCTGTTTGGCAGGCTGCCGCGGCTGCCCTATGGCGTCGCCCCCGTGCCGGACCACATTGCGCCCAGGTACACGGCCGGTCGTTATGTGCCGCCCTCGCTGGGCAGCAACCAGCCGGGCTGGTATTGGGTGAACACGCACAAGCTTGAAAGCCGGCCTCTTTATGCACTGCCGGCATTGACGCTGCACGAGGCGGTGCCCGGGCATCACCTGCAGTTCGCTTTGGCGCTGGAGCAGGGAGATCAACCGCCGTTTCGCCGCTATGACTACATTTCTGCCTTTGGGGAGGGCTGGGGTCTGTACGCCGAGTGGCTGGGGGTCGAGGCCGGTATCTACGACGATCCCTATGCAGATTTCGGCCGCCTGACCTACGAGATGTGGCGGGCCTGCCGGCTGGTGGTCGACACGGGGCTGCATGCGATGGGCTGGGGCCGGCAACAGGCAATCGACTTCATGGCCGGCAATACCGCCCTTTCATTGCACGAAGTCGAGACCGAGACCGACCGCTATATTTCCTGGCCAGCGCAGGCATTGTCCTACAAGCTCGGAGAAATCCGGATTCGGGCGCTCAGGCGGCGCGCAGAGGAGGCGCTGGGTGCGCGCTTCGATGTGCGCGAATTCCACGATGCCCTGCTTGTCAACGGATCCGTTACGTTGCCGTTACTCGAGGAGGCAGTTGAGCGTTTTATCAACCAGGCCGCCAGCGGCGATTAGGCCGCGTGCCGGCCGCGGAGTGAGTCTATGAAATCGGGATTGCTCGTTTGCGCATTGCTTTTGCCCGGCGTTTTGCTGACGGCCTGCGCCAGCAGCAGCTCACCGGACGTCTACTCGAGGTCACAGGCGCGCAAGGCTTATATGGTCTACGATGCCGTCGTGCTTGAAGTGCGCGCAGTTGGGATTGAGGGCCGAAGCAGCAGGGTCGGCACGCTGGGTGGGGCCTGGATCGGATCCACGGCGGCGCGATCGCTTGGGAGCGGCCGCGGCTCGCGAGTTGCCGGTGCCATAGGCGGGGTGGCCGGGGCCGTCGCAGGGCAGGGCATCGAGAGAGAGATCACCGGGGAACAGGGACTCGAGATCCTGCTGGAGCTTGAGAACGGTGAAATGGTTGCCGTGGTGCAGGGCGCCGACCTGCCGTTCGAGGCCGGCGAGCGGGTGCGTGTCCTGCGCGACGGCAGCAGCGCGCGCGTGGTCAAGAGACGCTAGACGCGCGCCCGGCTGAACACCTGATCGTGCTTAACCGCTTGGCTGGTGCAATCGCGTCCGGGAGGCGAGGTGGTTGTTGTTTATTCGCAACACTTTCTTGACTAATTCTTCATAATTTCCAGACATTTCGGCGTTCAATGTTGCAATTTCGCTAACAGATACTAAGGTTAGGGCAGACGCTTTGCCGCAGCGCGGCAGAGGGGCGCGAGCGGATGGAATATCGAGGACGAAAACACCTTGCGCCAACAAGTTTTTGAAAGGGGAGGAATCATGAAAAAAGCAAGTTTATTCTCTATCCGATTTGTGCTTTGCGCGGCGGCGGGCATCGCCGTTGGACTCGCCAGTTCCGTGCCAGGCGTCGCAGCTGATGCCGAATCTTCCGCTCAGCAAACAATGGAAGAAGTGGTTACCACGGGTTCACGAATCCGTAAGTCGGCCATCGAAGATAACGCACCGGTGCTGAGTATCACCGGTGAAGACCTGGAACGTAGCGGACTGACCTCAGTTGCTGATTTTCTGCAGCGTCTGTCGATATCCGGCGCGCCGCTGAATACACGCTTCAACAGCAGCGGTACTTTTGGTTTTCCGCCCGACGGTGGCGGCATCGGCGCTGGCGCAGCGCAGGTGGACCTCAGGCATCTTGGCGCGAAGCGTGTGTTGGTGCTTGTGGATGGCGTGCGCTGGGTGCCCGGCGCCTCGGCCAGCGGCGTACCCGCGGCAGTCGACCTGAACACGATCCCGGTCAGCATCATCGAGCGCATTGAGGTGCTGGAAGATGGCGCGTCATCTATTTACGGATCGGACGCGATTGCCGGCGTGGTGAATGTAATCACCAAAAAGGACTTCGACGGTTTCGAGGCCAGCGCTTACTATGGCAGATTTTCTGAAGGGGACGGCGAGACCAAGGAGTACACGCTCGCTTCCGGAGTTTCGAGTGATCGGGGGTCGGTATTCTTCAACCTGAGTTATACGGACCAGGGAAAGGTCAGCGCCAACGACCGCGAGCAGTCGCGATTCCCGATTCCGGGAACGGGCGTAACGGGCGGCAGCTCCGGTACGCCACAGGGCCGCTTCGTGCTGATGGACCCGAATACCAATACTGATATTAACTGCACAACGCTGCCAACGTTCAACGGCGTGCCGAGCTATGACCCGGCCGATCCCTGCGGCTCCGGTGACGATTTCATTCCCTGGGCCGAGGGCCCGAACGGCACGCGTTTCAATTTCTCGCCTTTCAACCTGGTGCTCACGCCATCCGAGAGGATAGCGGTCTATGGGCAGTCACAATTCGAGTTGGCGGACAACGTTACTTTTTACATGAAGGGAGCAGCTACTGTCG
>CAMYKE010000221.1 GCA_947258895.1 uncultured Pseudomonadales bacterium
TATTCGGACTCTGCCAAGGATGCCAGCATGCTGGCGGCTGCCTGGGCGCAGTACCGCGCCCAGGAACAACTGGTTGAAACCTGTGAGAGACACGCTGTGTCGTTGACCCTGTTCCATGGCCGTGGCGGGACCGTCGGGCGCGGCGGAGCGCCTGCCCACGCCGCGCTGTTATCGCAGCCGCCGTGCTCACTCAAGGGCGGGCTGCGGGTCACGGAGCAAGGCGAGATGATTCGCTTCAAATTCGGTTTGCCCAAGGTGGCGATTAATAGCCTGAATCTGTATACCACCGCAATACTCGAGGCCAACCTGCTACCACCGATGGCACCCAAAGCGGCCTGGCGGGAGGTGATGGATCAACTGGCAGAAGACTCCTGCGAGGATTACCGCAGCATCGTGCGCGGCCATCCCTCCTTTGTACCGTATTTCCGTGCCGCCACGCCGGAGCGGGAACTTGGCAAACTGCCGCTGGGCAGCCGCCCCGCGAAGCGCCGCACGGACGGTGGCGTGGAGAGCCTGAGGGCAATTCCGTGGATATTTGCCTGGTCACAAAACCGGCTGATGCTACCGGCCTGGTTAGGCAGCGGTCGTGCCTTCAAGGGCGCGGTCGAGGCTGGGAAGCGTGAAATATTGCGGGAAATGTGTAGTTGGCCATTTTTTCGAACCCGCCTGCAAATGCTGGAAATGGTGTTTACCAAGTCAGACAACTGGTTGTCCGAGTATTACGATATTTGCCTGGTTCCGGAGGAACTTTGGCCCCTGGGCAGGGAACTGCGGGAGCGACTGAATGAGTCGATCGAGGTGGTTCTGGATCTGACGCAGGAGCACCACCTGATGGAGAACGAGCCACGCAGCATGGAGTCCATTCACCTGCGCAATCCCTATACGGATCCGCTCAACCTGCTGCAGGCGGAGTTGCTGCGGCGGTCCCGGGAGAATGAGCAGGAGGGCGAATCTCACCCTGAAGTGGAGCAGGCATTGATGGTGACCATCGCCGGCGTCGCGGCAGGCATGCGGAATACCGGATGATAACTATGCCAGGGGAAAGCTTGCGCGCTCTTCAAAATGGCTGTCGAAGCGGCGAAAACAGCGAGAGTGCGCCCATCCCGGGTTCGGTTTACGACGGTACTGCAATACTGATAGCAGCGCGTAGCGGCCGCTGCAATGCGGAACGGACGGGAAGCGAGCGTGGGGTAATGCCGAACATCATTATTCTGATGGGTGTGTCCGGAGCAGGCAAGACCACAGTAGGTCGCCTGCTAGCGGCGGAGCTCGGGTAGCCTTGCTACGACGCGGATGATTATCACCCCGCGCAGAATGTCGCCAGGATGCGCAGTGGCAAGGCACTATCGGACGAAGACCGGGTCGAGTGGCTCGCGTTGCTTCGGAAGTTGATCGAAGACCTGGATATCAGCGAGCAATGCGCCGTTATCGCCTGTTCGGCGCTCGAGGATCGCTACCGCAGGAATCTCGCAGTGACGTCCGCCGTGGAATTTATGTGCCTGGCCGCGGATCCGGAAGTTACCCGCCAACGCCTGCAATCACGAACTGACCACTATATGGGACATGAATTGCTGCAAAGCCAGTTCGACGCGCTGGAGGTGCCCGCCGGTGTGCTTACCATCGAAAACACCGAAACCCCGGAAACAATTGTCGCCACAATAGTACGATCCCCGGGCCTGCGTCCACGCTAGCGATCCGCACGCCTGCCAACAGGACTTCCCGGTGCCCCATCCCACTACCTGTATATTGCAGCGAACGGGGCCTTTGATTGCGTGTCGGGCACCTGGCTGGCTATAATTTACCTATCACAATCTGCCGGTCACAAACGGTTATTGAACACAATGCGTAACATTGCCATCGTTATCTCTATGTTCCTGTTGTCGAGTGCGGTCCTCGCCGACGCGACCTTGCTCGCGGACCGGGTACTGGTGAAAAAATCCCAGAATAAGCTCTACCTGATCAAGGATGGCATTACTTTCCAGGAATACCATGTTGCGCTGGGGCCCAAACCCCGGGGACAAAAGCTTGAAGCGGGCGATGAGCGTACGCCCGAGGGCAGCTATATTCTCGATTTCAAGAATGAAGAGAGCGACTATTACAAGTCGATTCGCATTTCCTATCCCAATGCGTATGATATGCAGCGGGCGGCGGAGCGTGGCGTGGATCCCGGCGGGATGATCATGATTCACGGCCTGCCCAATGAGTCGACCCTGGCATCATCGCTGGTGCAGCGCTTCAACTGGACGGATGGTTGTATCGCCGTCACCAACCGTGAAATGGACGAGATCTGGCAAGCCGTCCAGCTCGGGACCCCCATCGATATCTTACCCTAGTGTAGTGCCCTATATTGGCACAGAGTACTGAATGTTTACCTCATATATGAAAAAGAGCATGCTCGGCAGGTATAGAACCCTGCAACTATTGCGCGTCGCGGTGTTACTGGTAGCTGGATCGGTAAGCACTCTCGCGCTCGCCGAATTCGAGCGGCGTTTTCCGCTCGCGGCAAACGACCAGGACCTGGTGGGTGAAAATGCAGTGGTCACGACGACTGTTGAGGACACTCTCGTGGACGTGGCAGCGCGCCACCTGTTGGGATATAACATGCTGCGCGCGGCCAACCCGGAGGTCGATGCGTGGTTGCCTGGTGAGGGCGTAGAGGTGGTGCTGCCAATGCGTTCCATTTTGCCCGCAGGACCGCGTGCGGGGATCGTGGTCAATGTGCCCGAGATGCGGTTGTACTATTATGGTGCCGGCGCGGGTGGCGAGCAGAACGACGTGACGGTTTATCCAGTGAGCGTTGGCCGGGGTGATTGGGCAACGCCGCTCATCGAAACCCGCGTCACCTCCCGGGTCAAGGACCCCGACTGGTATCCACCGAAATCCATTCGCGCAGAGCATGCTGCCCGGGGGGACTTTTTACCCGCAAAGGTACCGGCAGGACCGGATAATCCTCTCGGCCAATATCTGCTGGTGCTCGGTATCCCCAGTTATTTCATTCACGGTACCAACAAGAAGTTTGGCATTGGTATGCAGGTTACCCATGGCTGCATTCGCATGTACCCGCAGGACGTGGAAGAACTGGCCAGGAAGACCCCCATCAGCACGCCGGTCACCATCATAAATCAGCCGATCAAGACCGGGTGGGACAATGGCCAGTTGTATGTTGAAGTGCACCAGCCTCTCGAACGGGCAGGGCAACCAGAGGTGAATTCGCGTTCCGCAGTGATCAAGGCGCTGGTCGCGGCCACCAGGGGGTTTCCCGAAACCGAAATCGATTGGGAACTGGTGAACGAGGTGGCTGCCGCTGCGAGCGGCATTCCGGTAAGGGTGGGATTGTTGCCGCCTGCCGTGACCCGGCGCGGCGATTAGCTATTGATAAAGATCCGGCGCCCCCGGTGCTTGAGCCACGGGGACGCCGGATGGCGTGGACTGGCTGGGTTACTTCTGCATCGCTTTCTTGAAGGCGCGATCGACTTTTTCGTTAGCCTGGTCGGCGGCGGCTTGAGCCGCCTGGGCTGCCGCGAGCGCTCGGTCCGCCGTGCTTTGCGCTGCGTTGGCGGCACGGAGGGCGCGGTTTGCAGTGTCGTTAGCCTGGTTAGCAGTGCTCTTGGCGCTTTCAGCCGCTGCAGTATTCGACTCTAGCTGGGCATTGCTCGCGCAGCCAGCGGCGACGACTACTACAGCCAGGGGTACTACTTTAAGAATTGACTTCATGTAAATCTCCTCGATTCAGAATAAGAAAACAGCCCGTTGTGGGCTACAAATACCAGGCGCGGATATTGCGCTGCCGCCGGCATGGACGCAATTGTATTCGAGAGCAAGTCGCGTTTAAAGGTTATTAATCACTCTATGGGCGTTAAAGTGACCAAATTAGTGAAGTCCATGCACGATGCGGTCAATTGCGGTACCATTTTGTAACTTCTGTCCTGTCACTGGGAAACGCCATGCAGAACAATAACAAGACGCTGGTTGACGTATTCGAGCACGCCTGCCAGCGCTATCCCGAGTGTCCCGCGTTTTC
>CAMYKE010000222.1 GCA_947258895.1 uncultured Pseudomonadales bacterium
TATCCATAACAGACGGGTTGTCCAACTTGAGCGCCTGGTCTGCTCGCACCAGTAACCGCGCATAGGCCGCCTTCGTGGCGGGGGATGCCGAACCGGCAGCGAAACTCGCTTTGGTCGCCGTCAACGCGCGCGCATCCAATAACACGAGGCGCTCCGAACTTGCCCTGCCCATCCCCGCAACAGCAAGAGTGACAGCCAACACCAATACCAGACTCACAGGGTTTACTTTCACTGCAGCACTCCTATCAAACATGAATTCTCCACCGCTTCCAGGATGGCGACGCTGGTCGTTTGCTCCAGCGACAGCGGCGCAGAATTCATGCGCTGAAGGCTCTTATTAAACATGAATGCATGCGCTGAAGGCTCCTATGCAACCACCCCTTCAATCCTTGCCGCTCAATTTTTCTTTCAGGTCGGCAAAGGGGTTAAAGGTCGCCGGTTTGAGTTTACCTTCAGCGGAGCCGCCATAGCGCACCTCGTTCTCGAATTTGGCGTGTTCCTCGTCATGGCAGTACAGGCACAATAACTCCCAATTGCTACCATCGGCTGGATTATTGTCGTGGTTATGGTCCTTGTGATGAACGGTCAACTCGCGCAGATTGGCATGGGTGAACTCGCGGCTACAGCGACCGCAGACCCAGGGGTACAGCTTCAGGGCCTGTTCACGATAGCCTTTTTCGCGCCTGGCGATGTAATCGCGTTGTTCCGCTAATACCTGGTCAAGTTTGCCTGGCTGGTTCTTCGCTGCTGCCATAGGGATCGCTCCGGATAATGGGGAAAGTTAATAAACTCGTGTGGTTAGCGGTCGACCTGCTGGAGAATTTGCAATGCCAGGGTTTCCATGCGTTTCGGGCTGAGCGACGCAACGATCACCGTCGTCAGCGAGCCATAAACCACGCTTACCACAGAAAGCGTCGAAAAACACCAGACCAGTATATACCGGATAATTTCCCAAATCAGCGCCGCAGCAATACCCCCGATCAGCGCATGCTTCAACAGCAGTTTTCCCACCGGCATCACCACATACATCGCTGTCAACATCGGCACTTGCCCCCGCTGCCGAGCACCAGGATAACCAAATAGGGGATAATCGCTGAAACCAGAAAACACCGCCGCTTGATTTTTACCCGATGAATAAAAAATAACCGACATGGCATTTTCCAACCTGGTGAACGCAATGGAACTAAAAAACAGCCTCACCACAATCGACACCCAGCCACTAAGATGCCGGCTCTCGACCAGTCTTACCGCATTCTGTGAACCATGACATCAAACGTCTCCCGCATGGCCAGCGAGGGCTCCTTCCCTGCCAAACTGACCGCAACAATAGCGATACTGCTGAAAATGACGCCAGGCACTATTTCATAAACGACGCTGCTGAGCGGCACACCCGCGATCGTTAGCGGAGAAAATACCCAGACCAAAACCGTAGACGCACCGACAATAATCCCCGCCAGCGCACCGGCGCGTGTCATTCGTTTCCAATAGAGTCCAAACAAAATTAACGGACCAAATGCTGCACCAAATCCAGCCCAGGCATTCGCCACAATATGCAGGATTGAGCTATCCCGGTTGTGCGCAAATACAATGGCGACCAGCGCAACCAACACCACACTTAGGCGGCTCACCAAAACCAGCAGTTTCTCACTGGCGTCCCGGTTGATAAACGCCTTGTAGATATCCTCGGTTAACGAACTGGAGGTCACCAGCAATTGCGAGGAAACCGTACTCATGATCGCAGCCAGGATAGCGGCCAGCATAAAGCCGCCGATCAGGGGATGAAACAGCAGCTGGGAAAGCACGATGAAAATCGTTTCCGCATCGCCGATTGCGATGCCGTTTTTCTGGGCATAGGCAAACCCGAGGAACCCCGTGGCCATCGCACCAGCCAATGCAACGATCATCCAGCTCATGCCCACGCGCCGGGCGGTCTTGATATCCTTTACCGAGCGAATCGCCATAAACCGAACGATGATATGCGGCTGCCCGAAATACCCCAGCCCCCAGGCCAGGGACGATACAATACCCAGTGCCGTGGTGCCCGTTACTACATCCAGGTGGGAGGGACTGGCACGACCGATCGTGTCGCTAATGGCTGCGAAACCACCGAAATCAAAAACGATCACCACGGGTACAATGACCAGGGCGATAAACATAATACAGCCCTGCACAAAGTCGGTCCTGCTCACCGCCAGGAACCCGCCGAACAGGGTATAAGCCACCACCACGCCGGCGGTAACATACAGCCCGAGCTCATAGCTTAATCCAAACGAAGACTCAAACAGTTTGCCGCCCCCGACCACGCCGGACGAGGTATACACGGTAAAGAAAATGATGATGACGATGGAACTGACAATGCGCAGTAACCGGGTGCCGTCTTCAAAACGGTTTTCGAAGAACTCGGGCAAGGTAATGGAGTCATTGGCAAGCTCGGTATACACCCGCAGCCTGGGGGCGACGATCAAATAGTTGCAATACGCGCCGATAACCAGCCCAACCGCTATCCAGCTATTGGACAGCCCGGATAGATACATCGCGCCAGGCAACCCCATCACCATCCAGCCACTCATGTCTGAAGCGCCGGCGGACAGGGCGGTAATCACAGGCCCTAGTTGCCGACCACCCAGCAGGTAGCCAGCCGAATCTTGCGATGCCGCCCTGTATGCATAAAGGCCAATGCCAAGCATTAGCACAAAGTAGGCGACCAGGGATATAGCGGTGCCGATCTCCATCAATTTGTGAGCTAACGAAGGTAAGTAGTGGTTGCCACTATTAATAGCAGAGTATTTGAGGGCTGTGTAGGATGGTGCTTACTTAAGCCGAAAAAGACAATAATCCCCTTGTTCTGTCATGCTCGCGCAGGCAGACAACTGTCCGGGATACACAGATGTCCGTCAATCCTGCAATTGCGTCTGAATCTCCAGCTCCCCATGCAGCGTCTTGTGCACCGGGCACTTGTCGGCGATCTCCGTGAGCCGCTGGCGCTGCTCATCGGTGAGATCGCCTTCAATCCACAGCTTGCGTTCAATAATCTGCAGACCCGTGGGTTTGGCCTCACAGCCCTCGCAGTCCGCGTGGTACTCTCGGCTGTGCGCTAGCTCGACCTTGACGTTGCTCAGCGGCATTTTTTGGCGAGTAGCGTACATTCTCAACGTCATGCTGGTGCAGGCGCCCAGTGCGGCCAACAGGTGCTCGTAGGGGTCCGGCCCCAGATCACTACCGCCAACGGCTTCCGGTTCGTCTGCAACCCAGTAATGGGTGTCGCTCATCACATGCTGGCTGAACTTGTGATCCTTCTCCGCCACGACAATAAGGCCCTTTGCAACGGCCTCGCGCGGCTCCTCTTTGGCTGCAACGTAGCGCCCCACCCAGGCCGAAATGACCGTGGCCACATAATCCGCATCCGCCTTCTTGCTCAGCAGGTGATCGGCACTGTCCAGGCTGATAAAGCTCTTCGGGTGTTTGGCCGCGGTATAGATTTTCTCCGCTTCCGGTAGCCCGACGATCGTATCCAGCGGCGAGTGCATGACCAGCAAGGCCTTGCCCAGGCCCGCGATGTAGTCGTTATCGTAACTGGCGATATCATCTAAAAACTGCTTCTTGATGTTGAACTTGCGCAGGCCCAGGGTAACGGTTGCCTGCCCGTCACGGTTGATATCCTCCAGGGCAAACGCAAAATTTTTGGCCACGTGAGCGGCATCGGCGGGCGCACCGATCGTCACCACCGCCTTAACCTCATCCACCTTGCCGGCCACGCCGAGCACCGCCGCGCCGCCCAGGCTATGCCCAATGAGCAACCTGGGCGCCTCATAGTCACTGCGCATAAAATCGACAGCCGCCAGCAGATCATCGATGTTGGATGAGAAATTGGTATTGGAAAAATCGCCATCGCTGCTGCCCAGGCCGGTAAAATCAAACCGCAACACGCCAATGCCATGATCCACCAGCGCCTTGCTTATCCGGGAAGCGGCCGCAATGTCCTTACCGCAGGTA
>CAMYKE010000223.1 GCA_947258895.1 uncultured Pseudomonadales bacterium
GTAATGTCGCACGCCTGAGCCCAGTCAAGCCCATGCTCATCGAGCAACAGGCGCATCAATTCCGCGACCGCGCAGCTGGGGTGAGTATCGTTCAGCTGGAAGCAGTTCTTCGCCGCAAAGTCGGTGAAATCCTCGCCATGCTCCGCCACCCAATGGGCAAGTACGTCCTGCAGGCTGGCGGAGGCCAGGAAATATTGCTGGCGCAAGCGCAGTTGCTTGCCGTTTTCGCTGGCGTCATTGGGATACAACACCATGGTAATATGCTCTGCCTCGTTTTTCGCCTCAACCGACTCCGGGTAACTGCCCGCGTTAAACTCGCCAAGGTCAAACTCGTCGGTTGCGGCGGCTTTCCACAAGCGCAGGGTATTCACGCATTTATTGCGATAGCCAGGGACCGGCACGTCATACGGCAGGGCCAGGACATCATGGGTGTTTACCCAGCTACCAGCCTTGTCGCCCGCCCCGGCCAGGGTATTCCCGTAGAATCTCACCCGCCGGGTATCTTCTTCCCGCTCCATTTCCCAGGGGTTGCCGTCGCGCAGCCAATGGTCGGGGTACTCAACCTGCGCACCATCTTCGATAGCCTGGCGGAACATGCCATATTCATAGCGAATTCCATAGCCAGTCACCGGCAGCTTGAGGCTGGCGCAGCTATCCAGGAAGCATGCCGCCAGGCGCCCCAGGCCACCGTTTCCCAGGCCCGCATCCTTCTCCTGTTCCTCAATCTCTTCCAGGTTCATACCATAATCAGCCAGCGCCGAGCGAATTGATTCTTCCAGGTTGAGATTGTACACCGCATTGGTCAGGGACCGGCCCATCAGGAATTCAAGGGACAGGTAGCTAACGCGCTTGACGTTGGCGGCCTTGTACTCGCGCTGGGTCTGCTTCCAGTGCACGACCAGGCGATCCCGGACCAGTAGCGCCAATGCTCCAAACAGGTAATTGGGAACGTGCGAATCTCCAGCCTGCGCCAGTGTATATGCATAATGGTGGTACAGATCCCGGGCGACACTGTCGTAATCGTTGGTGGGGCAGTAGGCCGCAGGGATGGTGGTTTGGTTTTCTTGGTCAGTCATGGTTTCCGGGTAATGTTCAGTAGTCTCTTGTATATGCCAGGCGGCGACAGACCGGCGCCGCCTGCGGCGCTTGCTCACTCATTGCCGGCATTCCTGTCATGGTCCTCATTCGGCGAACGCAGCGCCGATTTCAGGGCGACTGGTTACCCTGCTCTTCCAGCACCAGGCAAGCGGTTGTTAATTCCGCAAGCTGGTAGCTTGCCCCCGACTCGACCTGGACCAGGTTCGCCTCTAACGAGGGGTCGGCCGTGTCCAGGATCAGGCTCCATTGTGCCGCGGACAACACCTCGGGCACGCTAAATGCAACAGTTTTGTTGCTGGCGTTAAACAGCAGCAACAGGATGCGAGTGGGGAATTCGGGTATCTTGCCGTGGGTCGCGTAAATTGCATGGCCGTCCAGCAGCAGCCCCAGCGCTGGCACTTCGCGATGGGACCACTGGGCATCCACCATCGGTTTGCCCTCGGTATTTAACCATTCGATTTCCTTGAGACCGGTAATACTGGAGCAACCGGAACCGTGAACAAATCCGGGACAGCGCAGTTCGGGATATTCCTTGCGCAGGGAAATCAAACGCTTGACGAATGCCAGCAGTTGCTGGTCCCCTTCACTCAGGCCGCCCCAGTCCTGCCAACTGATTTCGTTGTCCTGACAGTAGGCGTTATTGTTACCCCGCTGGGTTCGACCCATTTCATCGCCCGCCAACAGCATGGGCGTGCCCTGCGAGAAAAATAATGATGCGAGCATATTTCGCCGCTGGCGTTCGCGCAACGCATTGATATCAGCATCATCGGTAGGACCTTCGACACCATAGTTACGGCTATAGTTGGCGCGGTGACCGTCGTTATTGTTTTCGCCGTTGTCCTGGTTATGCCGTTTTTCGTAGGTCACGGTGTCATTAAGGGTAAAGCCGTCATGGGCGGCAATGCTATTGATGCTTGCCCACGGTCCCCGATGGGAGTGTTCGAAAATATCGCTGGAACCATGCAGGCGCCGGGCGAATTCCGGCAACATGCCCTCATGACCGTTCCAGAAGGAGCGCACTGCATCCCGGTAACGATCGTTCCATTCGCACCAGCCCGGCGGAAAGTGCCCCAGCTGGTAACCCCCCGGACCCACATCCCACGGCTCGGCAATCAGCTTCACCGGGGCCAACACCGGATCCTGGCGCAGCGCATCGAAAAAGCCGCTACCTTTATCATAACCTGTATGTTCGCGAGCCAATGTCGTTGCCAGATCAAAGCGGAAGCCATCGACATGCATGTCGGTCACCCAATAGCGCAGGCTGTCCATCACCATCTGCAATACCCGCGGATGACTCAGGTTCAGGGTATTGCCACACCCGGTATCATTCACGTAATAGCGGTGGTCACGCTGCGAAAGGCGGTAATAGGAAGCATTGTCGATGCCACGCAGGCTGAGCATCGGACCGAGGTGATCCCCCTCCGCGGTGTGGTTGTATACCACATCCAGCAACACCTCGATGCCGGCATCATGCAGCCGCCTGACCATCGACCGGAATTCGCCCAGGCTGTCGGGACTCGATGCATATCGCGGCATGGGGGCAAAGAATCCCAGCGAGTTGTATCCCCAGTAATTGCGGAGTCCCTTGTCAACCAGGAACGGCTCGTCGGCAAAGTACTGCACCGGCAACAATTCCACCGAGGTGATCCCCAGTGCCTTGATGTACTCCACTACCTTGTCGTTGGCAAGCCCGGCAAAGGTGCCACGCTCCGCTACGGGCACCCCCTCATGCAGCATCGTAAAACCGCGGGGATGCGTTTCATAGATAATGGTTTCCGGCCAGCGGACCCGTGGCGCGCGATCGTCGCCCCAATCATAGGCGGGATCGACGACCACACACTTGGGCATCACCGCGGCATTGTCGCGCGCATCCATGACCAGATCCGCGCCGGCACCCGTACCCGAGTATGGCAGATTCAGCACGTTCGGGTGGCACTCGCCAGACAATTGGCGGGCATAGGGGTCGATCAGCAATTTGTGATGATTAAAGCGGTGTCCCAGGTGCGGCTCGTAGGGCCCATACACACGATACCCGTACAACTGGCCTGGCCCAATGCCCTCCAGATACCCGTGCCACACCTGGTCGGTATTCTCCGGCAGGCGGTAGCGCATGATTTCGGTTTCGCCGGTCGGGTCGTAGAGGCACAGCTCTACCTGCAGTGCGTTGGCCGAAAACAGGGCAAAGTTGACCCCCTCACCATTCCAGGTGGCGCCTAACGGATACGGGTCACCACGGTCGCTTCGATTCACTAGCTACCCCGCGCTGAGTTGAAAGAATACGGCGGCCAGGGGCGGCAAGCGCAGGCAAACCGAATGGGGACGTCCGTGGCTGGCAACTGCTTCGGCCCACACGCCACCGGCATTTCCCACGTCGCTGCCGCCGTAGAGTGCGCTATCGGTATTGAGCTTTTCCTCATAGAAACCAGGCTCCGGAACACCGAGGCGATAGGACTCGTGCGGTACCGGCGTAAAGTTAACCACCACCACCACCGGGGTCTCGCCATCCCCCTTGCGAACAAAACCGAATACCGAATCATGCTCTGCATCGGAAACCAGCCACTCGAAGCCCGAATCCATACAGTCCCGCTGGTACAGTTCAGGGGTGTCACGGTACAGACTGTTGAGGTCTTTGATGAGCAATTGCACGCCGGCATGGAACGAATCGCCAAGCAGGTGCCAATCGAGGCTGGCGTTATGATTCCATTCCGCACGCTGGCCAAATTCACAGCCCTGGAACAACAGCTTTTTGCCGGGATGGCCCCACATGAAGCCGTAATATGCCCGCAAGTTCGCAAACTGTTGCCAGTTGTCCCCTGGCATCCTCGCCAGTATCGAGCCCTTGCCGTGCACCACCTCGTCATGGCTTATGGGTAGCACGAAGTTC
>CAMYKE010000224.1 GCA_947258895.1 uncultured Pseudomonadales bacterium
CACGCGCCACCGGCGTTGGCCATCATCAGTGCCAGCAGCACACACCCCAGCAGCGCGCCGGCCAGCATGCCACCCAGTGATTCCGCGCCCATGCCAAAGCCGACAACACACGGCGCGCTCACCGCGATAACGCCCGGAATGATCATCTTCTTCAGCGCAGACCTGGTCGCAATATCAATACACTTGTTATGGTCGGGTTCCGCATTTCCCTCTTTCAAGCCGGGAATTTCGCGGAACTGGCGCCGGATCTCCTCGATCATCGCCATGGCCGCATCGCCCACCGCGGTCATGGTAATGGACGCAATCAGGAACGGCAGCAACCCGCCCAGGAACAGGCCCACCAAAACATTGGGATTGGAAATTTCCAGCGCAAAGTCCGGCTTGGCAACGGAGACTGTTTCCACGAACGCCGCGATGATCGCCAGAGCCGCCAGCGCTGCCGCGCCAATTGCGAAGCCCTTGCCAATCGCCGCGGTAGTGTTCCCTACGGCGTCCAGGCCATCGGTGATATCGCGGGTATCCTTGCCCAGCCCCGCCATCTCGGCGATACCGCCGGCGTTATCGGCAACCGGGCCATATGCGTCCAGCGCCATGGTCATGCCGACCGTCGCCAGCATTCCGACCGCCGCAATGCCAACGCCATACAGTCCCGCCAGCTCGGTAGAGGCATAGATCACGCCACTGATCATCAGTATGGGAATCACTACGGATTCCATGCCCACCGCGAGGCCGGTAATGATGACAGTTGCCGAACCGGTTTCGCCTGAGCGGGCAATGCGGAGGACTGGCGAGCTGGCAGTGTAGTACTCGGTCACCAGGCCAATCACGACGCCGCCGAGGGTACCCGACAACACGGCAACAAAGACAGTGATGTCCAGCCCCAGCGCAGTAGTGACGCCATAGGCCGCCCCAATGAGCAGGAGCGCAGAGACCTGGTGTCCCAGGCGCAATGCTTTCTCGGGATCACTGGAGGAGCGCAATCGCACCAGGAAAATACCAACAATGGAACAGACCAGGCCGACCGACGCCAGCATTAAGGGCAGCGACATCAGTGCACCCTGGCCGCCGTTGGGCGCCAGCTCGCCGATCCCGTTGCTGCCGGCAACGGCAAGTGTCGAGGCAATGGCGATGGTCGCAATAATCGAGCCGCAATAGGATTCAAATATATCAGAGCCCATTCCGGCCACATCGCCCACGTTATCACCCACGTTATCGGCGATAACCCCGGGATTACGGGGGTCATCTTCCGGAATGCCCTCTTCGAGTTTCCCGACCAGGTCGGCGCCGACATCGGCGCTTTTGGTGTAGATGCCGCCACCCACCCGCGAGAACAGGGCAACCGAGGAGGCACCCATTCCAAAGCCGTGAATCGCGTGCGCAGTATGCGGGTCGGTACCAAACATGATGTACAGCACCCCCAGGCCCAGCAAACCCAGCGAGGCAACGCACAGCCCCATGATAGAACCACCGTAGAACGCAACCGTAAGCGCGGCGGCAGGACCGTCTTCATGGGCCGCGACGGTGGTGCGTGAGTTCGCCTTGGTCGCGGCGTACATGCCCAGATAGCCCGCCAGCGCCGAGCAGACCGCGCCGATCACGAATGCAATCGCAGTATTGACACCCAGCGGTGACACCAGGATCAGTACGATGAGCACCAGCGCGAACAGGCCGAGCATCTTGTACTCGCGATGCATGAATACCATCGCTCCCTCATGGATAGCGGTCGCGATTTTCTTGATCTTGTCTTCGCCGGCCGGGTAGCCCACCAGGATACGATAGATAATGAATGCCACAACGAGCCCCACAATCCCCAGCGCAGGCGGCAAAATATGAATAATGTTCATGACAACTCCTTCCAGCTGCACCAGCAGCGCCGGCGAGGGCACGTCCTGTTGCACGCGACCGTACGGCTGCACAGAAAATTGATTTTTTATTTCCAGCCGGCCGGTGCAAGGCGCGAAAAACACTAGCCTGGAGCCACCACCAGCCGAACTCGGAGCGCATCATACCGGAGTAACACAGTTCTTCACAGGCTCACTCTCACCTTTTTCGGGTTATGGTTCGAATTCTCTTCCGTCGCAATGTCCCTTGCGGTAAAACAACCCTGAAAATCACGGGAGAATTGGCCGCCAGCAGCGCCGTCAGGCAAATTTTCGCCATACCCGCGGACCCTCCGTGCAAACGACCCGCTGCTGGTACCGTTAGGGTGCGTAAACCGGAATTGGCAGGGTAGAAATGTCGACGCCAGCACAAAGCGGCAACAAAGCCGGTGCATTAAGCCCGCGGCCTGATATAATTCCATGCCTTGGCGCTGCACTCTGTCCTGACAAGACCTGCGACCGTCAAGGCATATTTCATCGACTTTCCCGATCGCATCGGGGGTTTTCTTTTTTCTATCTGGGGGGTACAAGGCATGAGCCTTACGAAAGTATCTGCGGGTGACAATGTCCCACATGAATTTAACGTTATTATTGAAATTGCAGCACACAGTGACCCGGTAAAATACGAGGTCGACAAGGAAACCGGGGCGCTGTTTGTGGATCGCTTCATGGGCTCGCCGATGTTCTATCCCTGCAACTATGGCTATATCCCCGATACCCTGTCGGAAGACGGCGACCCGCTGGACGTGCTGGTGCGTACACCGCACCGGGTTAACATTGGCTCTGTGATCCGCTGTCGGCCGCTGGGCGTGCTTAACATGGAAGATGAATCGGGAACCGACCAGAAGATCCTGGCCCTGCCGGTGTCATCAATCACTCCGTTCTGGGACCATGTAAAAACCTGGCAGGACGTACCCGCGGTATTAATCCGGCAGATCGAACACTTTTTCGAACACTACAAGGACCTGGAAGAGGGCAAATGGGTGAAACTCAGTGGCTGGAGTGATATCAAGACGGCCGAGAAAATCGTGCTCGATAGCGTCAACGCTTTCCAGCCCGATTAGGCCTGGTTAGCTGGCGCCACCCCGCGGTTTGCCCGGGTCGCGGGCGGGGGAAGTAGCACCAACTGCAGGCGACTACTGTAGATAAGGTGCCACTAGCCGCCATATCTCACCGATTTTTGGAATTATCGCCGAGAGATTGTGCGGTGTACGGGATTTTCCGACTAAGGGGATAGCCGTCGCTATAGCCGCAGGAGAAAAATTCCGTACAGCGTGCAAGATCCGGCGAGAAGCCAAATAGGCAATTCGCACTGTACTGACAAGGC
Source organism: uncultured Pseudomonadales bacterium (assembly GCA_947258895.1). Next base: position 3,208 of record CAMYKE010000224.1, read on the forward strand.
TTCTGGGCATTGGATCGCCGAATCGGTGAAATATGGCGGCTAGCGGTTACCCCTGGTCCGGGGAGCCCAGGAAACTGCGCAGTTGCTCGCCCATTCCCCTGCACGCATTTGACTTGACCCGGGCAATCAGGGGAATCGGTACCACCACCGCGGGCATATAGGATGTGCCCTTCGCATCGGTGCTTATCTGGCCGACATTGACCCGGTTTTCAAAGTCCCAGATCGACGCTTCGTATTTCGACTCGTTTTCCCAGGTGCCAAAACCGAGGCAGCCGCCACCTCCGGGGCCGATAGAGCACGCGATCGAGCCGGCGGAGTCCGTCACCTCTGTAGAGCCATCGATCCAGACAATATAACGCACCCCCATTGCCGTTATCCGCGCTGCAATTTCATCACGTTTCAACATATTCTGGAAACCGGACATGCGGATCGGCGCCGTGCGGGGTTCAAACCAGGGATACAGGCTGTCTGCAAATTCCTGCTCCCGGACGATATTGAACGCCCCGCCGCCTCGCAGGGACTTGCCAACACATTCTATGAAGTCAACTTCGGTCTCGTAATCGCTCTTGTGACGACGCCCCAGCACCACCACTGACTCGCCCTCACCTATCCCGGTATAACCACTGCGCACCTCATCTATGTTGGTCGTCGTGCACCCCGCGGCCAGCAGTATACCGCCCGCGGCAATGGTAATACGCAACTGGTGAACGACATTGGCCGGATTGCCCTTCATAACCTGATCCCTCATTCCTGTTCCGGTAACCGGGCAGCCGC
>CAMYKE010000225.1 GCA_947258895.1 uncultured Pseudomonadales bacterium
TTGACCTGGGTGACGGCACCGAGACCTTGAATAATATCTCACGCAATTATCTGACGGACTTTGATTCACTGCAGTTTATGAGCCGCCTCGAACCGGAGGACATATGGTTCTCTAGGAAAAACGATCATCTCATTGTGGACCTCATTGGCAGCGATGATTCGATCAAGCTCAAAAACTGGTATCGGGATGACGCGTTCAAGCTGGATGCAATCAAAACCGCTGACTACGGTGTTGATATGGCGTCGCTGGATCAGCTGGTACAGGCCATGGCGGCATTTTCCCCACCCAGGGGTGTCGGCGCGATTATGCCGGCAGAAACATCGGCGGTGGTTCTACCCGAAATCGCCGCGTCCTGGTTACCGTCTGCGGTTTAAATATGCATATCAGCGGGATTTAAGCGCAAGAACGGAACGTCGGACAATAATCCAGGGGGCGAGACCAGCCCGATCGCGCTGCGACTTTTCCTGCGGGAACCCGGCAGCGGGCCAGCGAAAAAATACTGTGCCGCTGTGGAATTCCCCGCGAACCCATATTAGTTAGAGCGTTAGGTTAGTTTCGCGATGCCATCTCCCTCCAGGTAAATACGTCAATTTGAGGTTTGACCCAAGATTGCCTGTATCCGCGAATTGTAATAATTTACTCGCAGGCTTGATTCCCTTTTCTGGTACAGTGGCCCCTGAACACAAAGGAGTGAATCAAACAGCCGGTCGGCACCGGCAAGGATGGGAATGACGCCATTCGGTGCGCTGATGGTCGCCAACAAGACTATTTGCCTGTAACGACTAATCTATGACTGTTACCACCGACAGCCTTGTGGCCGTTGCGTGTGCACACAGGGAAAAAATCTCCCGCGAACCGGGGATGATCGAGGCGTACTATTTGTAAGCGGACGCTAGCGGAAACGGAATGAAGCCAATACAGCTGCATTTTCACGACCGGCCCGGCAACGGGCTGGCAATACTGAAGGCACTCATCTTGCCACGCAAGGGTTTTAATGCGGCGATCGGCCTGCCGGATCTGCAGGCGCACTGGCATGGCGTTCACGTCGACAAGGCTGCCCTTAACGAGTACCTCGCGCTGCTCGATATCGAGCCCGACGCCTATTGGCCAATTGCCTATCCCCATGTGCTGGCCGGCACCATGCATATGAACATGCTGGCCCATGGCGCGTTCCCGATTCGCTTGCTCGGTGCGCTGCACCTGAAGAATCGCATCGTCCAGTATCGCCCCATTGCGCTGGATGAATCGGTTGATATCGATGCGAGGTTCGGCGAGTTTCGCCTGGTCGAGAAGGGCGTCGAGTTTGATCTTGTCACCGAGGTCAAGGCTGGCGGCAGTTTGGTCTGGCAGGAAACCAGCATCTACCTGGCTCGGGGCCGCTATGGTGGGCAGGAAAACCCGAGTCCGCAGGCAAGTTTTGAGTTGCCGGGTTTGACCGACAGCGAAACGCTCCGTAGCTGGCACGTGCCTGGGGACCGCGGTCGCCAATATGCCGCAATCTCGGGAGATTATAACCCGATTCATGTGTCCGCATTGCTGGCCAAAGTGTTCGGTTTCGACCGCGATATTGCCCATGGCTTCGGGATATTGGCGCAGGCGCTTGAATACTCCGCAAGATTGCGTGATAGTCCCCCCGAACTACGGACCGTGCAGATGGATGTGGTATTCAAGGGCCCGGTCTATTTGCAAAGTGAGCTCAGTATCAAACAGAATCTCGCGCAGTCGGTGGATCGCTTCGACATATATTGTGATGACAACGACAGGCCGAATTTGTGTGTTGCAGTCAGCAGCGCGAAAATTAGTGACTCTGTGAGTGCATCGAAATGAATCATCCAGCCCGAATTAACGTGGTTATTTTCGACCTGGGTAACGTGGTCTTCAATTGGGACGTCGATGCCATCCTGGATTCACTGGACCCGGAATTACCCGGCATGGGCGCCGACGACCTGAAAATATTGCGGGATGAGTTGTTCGCGCACCAGGACTGGCTGGACATGGATCATGGCAAGCAGACGCAGCCGGAGGTGATAGCAAATATCTGCAACCGGTCTGCGCTGAACAGGAATGCGGTGGAGCGCGCGCTTCTGGTGGCCCAGAGGTCCCTGGTTCCAATCGAGGAAACTCTCGGGCTGATGCGGGAAATTTCTGAACGGGGCATGGAAATGCACTGCCTGTCCAATATGTCGCGCGAATTCTATGACCATATCCGGGAGTATGAACTGTTCGATATGTTCAGCGGAATCGTAATTTCCGGAATAGAAGGGTGCATGAAACCAGATGAGGAGATTTTTCAGCTGGCAATCGATCGCTTCGAGCTGCAGCCACAGGGAACACTGTTTATCGATGACAGCTTGCCCAATATCGAAACTGCCCGCCGCCTGGGCATTCACGGGTTTCATTTCAAGCGCAGTCCCGGGTGTTACTCGGAAATTCGGAAGCTACTGTTATGAGCGTTGTTAATCGCCAGGAGTGCTATGCGGAGCTGCACTTCAGCCGCGAGGGGAGATTTTGAAAAGCCTGCTTCCGGTATTGCTGCTCTGGTGTGGTGTTTCTGCAATGGGTGCTGAACAAAACGTGCTGCAGGATATTGCAGATCTGCAATGGAAAAACCGGGTTATCGTTGCCCGATTAGCGGACCGCACCGAGCCGGGGATTGCGCTGCTGGAAAAGGCCAGCGAACAAGTCCATGATCGGGATATCCTGTGGTTTTTTCTGCAGGGTGAACGGGTGGCTACAAACTACGAGGGGCAGCTTGGCGAGCATTATGTCGATTCGATGCGGGCCAAATTTTCGGGGAGCGCGAAAAACGTACTGCTAATCGGCAAGGATGGCGGCATAAAATACCAGTCGGAACGTCTGGACCTGGATACGATCTTCGCGCTTATCGATACCATGCCCATGCGTCAGCTTGAGATGAACAGGTGATAGCTTACTACCATGTTGATACGGTTCCCGGTGAGACGCGCGGGTCGTCAAGCTATTGGAGGTTGCCGGTCTCGAACAGCGGGTGAATGGTCCCAGGCCAGAGCACGAGAGTGCTTAACACAAAGAACTTTGTGTACCCCGTGCATACCTTCAGGGCTGTGAACCATGGCTGCCATGATGACTCGACGGATCGCCATGCTGCTCCCCATGCAGAATAGGCGCGGCCCCGCACGTAGGCATTTTATAACTACCCGGCATTACAGCGGGAGGAGGCGGCCATCTCTACCTTATGGGCACTACGAAGCGCCTGATTAAATAAAAACTGCCGTGTCATTGCCGGCGAAGCGAAGCAATCTTGCTGTTTGAATCGAAGTGTTGGGAACCACCGAGCCGCACCGCTCCCCGCAATGACTAGTTAGTCGCAGGTTTTCTAGGGCGTGGTTTTCTTCGGCAGGCTGGCGTTCAGGAATGCGTAAGCCAGCAGCCCTGAAAGGATCGATCCCAGCAGTACCCCCAGACGGCCCGCAGTGAAATATTCCCCGCCGCTGTGTTCGAATGCAAGGCCGGCGATGAACAGGCTCATTGTGAAGCCGATGCCACAGGTTATGGCGACGCCCAGCAACTGCATCCAGCTTACTCCTTTGGGAAGCTGGGCAATTCCAATCACTACCGCGAGCCCGACGAAAAACAGGATGCCCAGGGGTTTGCCCACCAGCAACCCGAGCCCCACGCCCAGCGTTACGGGATCTACAAAATCGCTTAACGACATGCCTGCAAGGGACAGGCCGGCATTTGCGAAGGCGAAAATCGGCAGGATTGCAAACGCGACCGGGCCGTGCAGATCATGTTCCATTTCGCGCAAAGGGGACTTGCCATGACCGTCACGCATCGGGACGCAGAACGCAATCAGCACGCCGGCCAGGGTAGCGTGGACGCCTGATTTCAATACTGCGACCCACAACACGATACCGAGCAGCACATAGCTTGAGGTGCGCGTTACGCCAAAGCGATTCATCGCGACTGCGATGCTCAGTGCGACGGCGCCGA
>CAMYKE010000226.1 GCA_947258895.1 uncultured Pseudomonadales bacterium
TTGTTGCGCGCACCCACTGGGCAGTGCGGTCAGCGCGACTCGACCTTGATCCACTCCGCGACCTGCCTGTTGGCATCGGCGTATTTAATTTCCACCCGGCGCCCCTTGCGGCAGTCTTCGAAGCTGCCGTCCCGGGTTTCCCTGCCTCGCTTGCTGCGGTCCAGCCAGATTTTCGTTGCCGGTGTGACCGAGACTGCTCGCCGCTCGCCGCCATCGCTGACCACCACTGCGCGAGCCTTCTGGTCCTGCTTCTTGATCTTTCCCGTGTAGGTGTACCGCTGCGACAGGCCCGGCGACTGGCCGATGGGAATATAACGCTCCGTGGCAGATTGCGCCTGCACCGGCGGAATAGCGCCGAGCATCAGCGAGGTTGCCAGCAGGAAACCGGGAAAGGGGTAAACGAGCCTGTCCAATAGTGTTCGCATCGATTGCTTTCTCCTTACTGTCTGGCCAGGTCGTTCTGCTCCAGAATCAAGCTGCGGGCTTGCTCGCTTCGCGCAAGTGCCTCGCCTATATGCTGCCTGATATCACGGCGCCTGGAGGTGGATTTTGCGCGCTCGATTTCGTCCATTGCGGTTTGTAAATGGCGCATGGCTTCGGGGTGCAATGCCCCGATCCGCAGTACCTGGAAGCCGTCCTCGGTTTCATGGCCCGCGCGTGCCAGCAGGGTGCTCCAGCCACTGCGCCGTTGCTTGGCAATGGCCCACGCGTCTCGCATCAATTCACTGCTGCTGCGAATGTTCTCCAACACGTTGATTACTCGCAGGAACGCGGTAACGGCGGCGACCTGGCGGCTATCCAGCGCGAGCGGCCCTCCGGTGACGCTCACCAGCATGCGGCCGGCTGGCGAGTTATTGAAGGCATCCGTATTGTAAAAGGCGACCGACGCTTCCAGTGTCGCGGCGGAATTATCGTGGAAAAAAGGTGCCGTGTCGGCAGCTTCGACCAGCGGCGGGGTGTTGAATTCACCATTTCCCGGTGTCCCAAAGCCATCGTCACGCGGGACCAGGGCGCCCGTGGCGCGCGCCGGATTGCCCGGTTGGCCTACAATGCCGGTATCGAAATTGAGGTTTCCGGCGTCTGCCCCGAAGACGGCGGGATCGGCGTTGGCACCGGCATTGAAATGACAGATGTTGCACTTGCCCTGCGTATTGTCGAGAAAGATTCGTTGCCCCTCCGCCGGCAACTGGCCAGCCAGGGGTAGCGGCAGCGCCAGGTCCTGTTGGCGGCCGAGCGACAGCAGGTACGCCTCCAGCGCATCGAGCTCCCGGCCGTTCGGCAGCCGGAAATCGGCACCCGCGATGCGCCGGGTCGTTTTGGTTAGATGCTGAATGACCGCCCCGACAGCGAACGAACGCAGCGAGTCATCTGGCGGCAATGTGGCGATGAAGGCGGGCGACAACCCAAAATTGTCCTCCGCCCGGTGACAGGTGCCGCAGGTGCGTCCGTTGCCTTTGAAGGTTTCATTGAAGAATATCCGTTCGCCAAGAGCAATCAGTTCGTCGGTGTTGTCCGGCGACGGGCTCGACCCGCATCCCGAGAGCAGTGTGAACAGCGGCAAGACCCATAGCGTTCGGAGCGATATTGCCGAGCCGTGGTGTCCTGTGTGATGGATTGAGATCATGCAAAGCTCTCCCTGACCCGAGCGCGAAGATAGAGCTATCCTAACCAAAAAACCCGCCCGATGAAAATTGAATAATTGGGACGGGTGAAAATGCAGGGATGCCAATGGGTTGGTGCGCAGATATAATCCTGGTTGCCAGCGGGTGACTGGCCTGGCATCGCCTGACCGGGAGTCGCTACGACTTTTTTTGCCGGAGTGGGTGGCTGAATAACCGGTAGTTCCGTTTGCCTCGTTTCTGCAGTAGAGTCAGGGCTCGCCACGGGGGTTGCGCATGATTGCGGAATCGGGTGGGCGGTATTCCGGCTAACCCCGCATCATCAATCTGGAAGCTGGTTATTTGCGTATGTGGCTGTAGAGCATTGCAAATATCGCTCGTCGGAAGTGCATTATTCCGACGTTTGAATGTCTATTTGTCTTGCATGTGGGGGTCGCGAGTTTGTCGGCGTTACTCCAGTCAGTTGCATCTTTTCCCGGGTAGAGCCAGCTCCCGCCGCGAGCGCAGGGACCGGCCTCGCAGCTGAAAAGACCGCGAATGGTTTTGACGGATAGTTTTTGTCAGGCATGGGATCTTGGGGAAAGGATAAAGGATTAATGGTAAAGGTGTCTTCTTTGATAAAGCCTGCGTTACACAAATTCAGTGAGCGGTCGCACCGTGCACTCTCCGATATTTTCGCTGCAATCGGCGTGATTCTGGTAATGACCCTCGGGCCCAATGGCCTTGCGGCGGGTGCTGCGCCCGTGGTAGTGGCCAAGGTAGAACAACAGGACATCGCGCAGGAAGTGCTCCTTACCGGTACTGTTACGTCCGCCAAGGCGGCACATCTCTCTCTATCCACAGCAGGTTTGGTGTCGACGCTACATGTGGAAACGGGTGATTTTGTGACGGTCGGACAAGCGCTGTTGGAACTCGACCCGGAACTGATCGAATTGCAGTGGCGCAGCAGTAGAGCGCAAGCACGGGAAGCAGAGATTGCATTGCAAGATTCCGAGCGCCGATTGCAGGAAGCGAAAGTCCTGGCTACCCAGAAAAATATTGCGGTTACCACGGTGAAGGACCGCGAGTCCGAGGTGGCCAGCAAGAAAGCGGCACTGCAACGTGCCCTGGCAACCGCAAATTACCAGCAGGCGTTACTCGAGCGACATACACTGCGCGCCCCGTTTTCCGGCGTTATCGCCGACCGCCTCACTGATTTGGGCGAATGGGTAGCGCCGGGGCAGGGCGTTTACGCGCTGGTGGCGACGGAAGCTTTGCGCCTCGATTTTTCAGTAGCCGAAACCTACCTCGGTAAAATCAAGCAGGGTGGGGATGTGTCCTTCACCGTCGCCGGCAACCCGAAACGGACTTATCAGGGCAAGGTACAAACCATTGTCCCTGTGACCGAACCCAATGCGCGGACCTTTCTGCTGCGCGTGAGTCTGCCCGGCGAGGCGGCGGCAATTGCCAGCGCCCGGGCTGACGCCCGGCTAGTGGCGGCTGATCTGTTACCCGGGATGTCGGTGCAGGCGAAACTGCTGGTGCCGACCGGTGAGAAGGGGCTGGTGGTGCCGCGGGACGCGCTGTTGCGCTACCCCGACGGTCGGACGGTGGTTTGGCAGGTTGCCCCGGGTGAAGAGGGGTTGGTCGTACAGGAAACCCCGGTGAAACTGGGTGTGAGCTACGATGGTTTCATTCAAATAACGGGCGCTTTGAAGGCGGGTGCGGAAGTGGTAGTACAGGGTAATGAAGCGTTGCGTCACGGTCAGGCGGTCAAGCCTGTGGCGCAGAAATCATTAGTAGTTAAGTAGCGATTCCGGCTCCCGGAATTATCGGATACCGTCGATGATCAATATAGATGTTCGATAAAATAGTACAGCGCGGCACGCTGATGACGGTTATCGTGATGATCGTCTGCGTGATTGGTGCCCTGGCGGCGACCAAAATACCGGTGCAAATGATTCCCGACCTGGATGTGCGGGTGATCAGCGTGCGCACGACCTGGCCGGGAGCGACGCCGCAGGACGTGGAGAAGGAAATCCTCGTGGAGCAGGAGGAATACCTGCGCAATCTCCCCAACCTGTCCAGGATTCTGGCGACCGCCAGCGGCGGGCGCGCGGAGATTGAGCTGGAGTTTCCGTTTGGCACCGATATTACGGATATGATGATTCGGGTCAACAATGCGCTGAGCCAGGTGCCGTCCTACCCCGAGACCGTGGATGAACCACAGATCTACGCCAACTCTTTTTCCAGCAATTCGTTTATGTTTTTCAGCATCACGCCGCTGCCGGGTAATACGCGGCAAATCGATATGGACATGATGCAGGACTTCATCGAGGACAACGTAAAGACGTTGTTGTCGCGGGTGCCGGGGGTTTCAGAAATTGGTGTATATGGAGGTAGTGAAAAGCAACTGCAGATTCTGATTGATCCGGCAAAGCTCGCCCAGCGGCAGCTGTCCCTGGCCGATGTGAGGCAGGCGATCCGGGAGCGCAACCGCGACCGTTCCGGTGGCGAGGTGGAGTCGGGCAAGCGCCAATACCTGCTACGTACCATCGGTCGGTTCGACTCCATCGAGGCATTGGAAAACGTGATCCTGTCGCGTCGCGGCAACAGCATCATTCGATTGCGGGATGTGGCCGACGTGCAACTGGATCACTTTGAAAAAAGCCAGACATCCTCGTATAACGGTCAGCCCAATCTGTTTATTACGGTGCGTCGCGAGGCCGGATCCAATGTAATGGATATCAAGCGCCAGATGCTGGTTGAACTGGACCGGGTAAATGAAGACATTCTGCTGCCGGAAGGCATGCAAATGGAATTAATCGCCGATGATGTGCGGTATGTAGCGGAGTCGATCGCCAATGTCTGGAGCAACCTGATCCTCGGCGCGCTATTGGCGACGTCCATCATGTTTCTGTTTCTTCGCTCCCTGAAGGCGACCCTGGTGGGAGTGATGGGTATCCCCGTCTGCATTATCGTGGCGTTCCTCGGCCTGTTGCTTGGTGGACGCACCATCAATGTTATTTCGCTGGCGGGAGTGGCATTTGCCATCGGCATGACGCTGGACAACAGCATCGTGGTGCTGGAGAGCATCGAGCACCAGCGCCGCAAGGGCCTCGACCGCCTGCGCGCGGCGGTGGTTGGCGTGCAACTGGTGTGGCCCGCGGTGCTCGCCTCCACGCTGACCACTGTGCTCGTGTTCGTGCCCATCCTGTTCATCCAGGAAGAAGCTGGCCAGCTCTACTCAGATATAGCAATCGCAATCTCGGCCTCGATCTTGACCTCGATGCTTGTCGCCATCGCCGTGATACCCACCGCTACCGCGCGCCTTGAGTTCTCCTCCGACAACCTGCACGTTGATGGGCAGACGCACGACCTGCACCAGCGCGTGATCGACCGCATCAACTGGCTGATCGCGAATCCGCGCAGACGTAGCGCCGTCATCGCCGGCATTGCACTGCTCGGCATCGGCATCTTCGCCCTGCTCACGCCGGCTGCGGAGTACCTGCCCGAAGGCGAAGAACCCAAGACCTTCGCCTCGCTGACCTCGCCGCCCGGTTATAACATCGAGACCATGGCTAGAATCGGCAACGAACTGCAGGGGTACCTGCTGCCATTCACGCAGCACGAACCGGAACAGTTCGACAACGGCGAGACCGAGGTGCCGGC
>CAMYKE010000227.1 GCA_947258895.1 uncultured Pseudomonadales bacterium
GAGTATGACTTCAGGGAAGACCTGACCCTGACGCTCGGGTTGCGCTTCACCACAGAGGAAAAGAAGCTTAAAGGGACCTTTACCCAAACCACCGGGGGCGGGCCACCTGACGCCGATGCCGCGGTATTCCAGCTCGGGGTACTGCAGGCCCTGGGGCCGTTCGACCCGGCGTTCGACCCGAGCGTTTTCATCCCGTTCTCCCAGCGCGACTTTGGTTATTATAACCCGCGTCTCGCCATCGTCGGACCACGCCCCGACCTGGATGAAAAGCTGGATGACGACCAGGTATCCGGCACAGTGAAGCTTACCTGGGCTTATAACGAGGACATGCTCTTGTACCTGGGCTTTGGTACAGGTTACAAGTCCGGCGGCACCAATACCGATCGCATCTTCTTCGCGTTTGACCCGGTGTTCCAGGCCGAGACGTCAGAGGCCATCGAGGCGGGCATGAAAGCCGATTTTCCCAAACAAAACATACGGGTCAACCTGGCGTTGCACAAGACGGTCGTGGATGATTTCCAGTCCAATGCCTTTCAGGGCGCCGGTTTCAACCTGCAAAACGCCGGCAAGCTCGATACCTACGGTGGCGAACTGGAGGTCTGGTGGAATCCCACCGAGGATCTCGACATCAGCGCTGCCTATGTGCTTAGCATTGCCGACTTCGATGAATTCGATCGGTCCAATTGCTGGATAGCCTATACCTTCCATACCGGTATCGATGATCCGGGCAGAGCGGATCCTGGCGATGAATTCTGTAACCGGGCGGGGGGAATTTAGCGACACCATCGATGGCTTCGCGCGCGCCGAATGGACTTATGTTGGTGACCAGATGATGGACGCCAACAATGATCCATTCAAGGCACTTGACAGTTATGATCTGCTCAGCCTGAGTGCCGGCTTCAACCTGAAGCAATTAAATACGGAAATTACGATCTGGGGACGCAACGTGACTGACGAACGTTACCACCATACCAATTTCGATGTGCCTCTGCAGGACGGCAAACTGAACGCCTATCCCGGAGAGCCCCGCACCTACGGCGTGCGTCTAAAAGTCTCGTTTTAGTTGCACCATTGGTCTCGGCAGTAACGGGCGGTACTGCTTAGCTCCTGATCAATTACGGATTGGCCGCATGGTATGCGGTGCTCCGCGGCAGGTTGCAAAAGCCCCGGCCCGACGCCGCCGGAATTATCCGGAAGTCCGGTTGTAAATAACGGGCATTTTCCCCTTCCAGGTGTTCCAGGTTTCAGCGCTGGTAATCAGGTTGGCCATGAAATCACCCACATTGATCCGGCTCGTTGCGCCAGGATCGAAGATCGCACTCCTGATGGGCGATTCGTATACCTCGTATGCGGATACCTGCTCCGCATCGATCAAACTATCCGGGCGTATGGCGACCCATTCGATGGCGTTATCGTATTGACCAATTTGCACGCGCAGGTAATCGGCGGCTCTCTCGTTGTCGAGGTGGGGAGGGACCAGCACGCGCAGCACTGCGATAACACAACGCTGGCCAAACGCAACCTGCTCGGGAATGTCACGATTGCTGCACCCGGAGCTATTCATGAGGATGAACTTGACGGGCCGGGCAGGCGTATTTGCCTTGATCGCGCGGCATAATCGGCGGGTAGCCTCCGTCACCAACCGGCGTGGTTGGCCGTATACACCCCTGAACGAAAGCGTATGGCCAAGGCATGAGACTACCGCACCGCAGCCCCGGCTATGCTGCGCCAATTGTGCGTCGCTGAGATCCAGGATGCTGGCGCTGATCACAGTGCATTGCGCGTGTTGCCTGCTAGCGCCGGGAAGTTTACTTGCTGATCTTACGATAACCTTAACGCTGAGGCCCCGATCTAGCAGGTTCTCGACAAGCCGCTGACCGGTGGCTCCGGTCGCACCCACTACGAGTACAGTCATTCGCTTCCTTCCTTGTACGCGCTGGCCTTTATACAGACTGCTCGACCGTCACCGGTACCATCGTTCGGCCCTGCGCTGGTCAAGTGATCCGTCGGTTGATTTCGTCTACCTGCGTATTGAGTGTCAGCAGGTCATACAGCCAGCCGAGCAGGAACAACCCGCCGGTCAACAGCCAAATGATACCGGTGACCCACTTGCCCATATAGAATCTGTGAATGCCGAAGAATCCGAGGAATGTCAGCAGGATCCAGCTGACGGTATAGCTCTTGTCGCCCCCGGAATAACGCCGGTCGGCGGTTCTGTCCATACTCGGGATCAGGAACAGGTCCACGATCCAGCCGATCAGTAGCAAGCCCAGAGTAAAAAAGTAAATGGTGCCCGATACCGGGCGGCCGTAGTAAAACCGATGTGCACCCATGAAACCAAAAATCCACAGGATGTAACCGATGGTCTTGCGGTGGGTGTCGTGTTGTGCGGGCATCTCTTGTTCCTGTTCAATAGTGGGTTAATGTTGCGGGCTGCTTTACTTGTTATACATCGTTCAAAGTGCCGGCCTGCAAATGAAGCGGACGGGTTTCAGGCATTGTACAGGGTAACTGCCCCGATAATCATGAACCCAACGCCCGCAATGTAATGCAGGTATTTTTCATTGATATACTCGGCTAACAGGCTGCCGGCGAGCACTCCGATTGCCGATGCGACGATCAGCGCAGCAGAGGCGGCAATAAAAACAGTAGTTTTACTGACCTCCTTGTCTGCCGCAAACAGCATGGTAGCCAGCTGCGTTTTATCACCGAGTTCGGCAACAAAAACCGCGGCAAATATCGTCAGAAATATTTTCCAGTCCATAAGCTTTTGTTCGGGAGGAAGTAAGTTAGTGACACGGTTATCGAGCACTGCGGTTCGTATCATGCCCTAAACGGCGTGTAATCAAAACCAGGGGTACTGCAGTCACGGATAGCGGGCGTTCGCCGCGTCGCCGCCATTCCCCCAGTCCATGCGGCGTAACCGGCGGCCCAAAATTTCTGTGCTATCACCGGTTAGCGGCAGCGCGTCGATCCAGACGGTCGCCTGCCAGGTTAGCCAGCGCCATGCCGGTCAGCATGGCAACGACGAACATAAAGGTCTTGCCGTCCAGGTAAACCAGTGCCGAGAGCGCGGGGCCGGGGCAGTAGCCGTAGACTCCCCAGCCAATTCCGAAGATGGCGGCGCCCGCAAGCAACGGGCCGTCCAGCGCGGTTTTGGTGGGCAGCGAGAATTCTGCCTCCAGCAATGGGGTGGTGCGCTTGAGGATAACGCGAAACGCCACGAGGGTTACGCAGACCGCGCCGCCCATCACGAATGCCAGGTCCGGCACCCAGTCGCCAAACAGATCCAGGAATCCCAAAACCTTGGCAGTATCGGTCATACCGGACATTGCCAGACCCGCACCGAATACAATTCCGCACGCTAATGCTACCAGGCTTTTCATCTATTGCGCCCCCAGCAAATGTCGCGTGACATAGACAGTGATGATGCCGGTTGTCATAAACATAATGGTGGCGAGGAGTGAGCGTGGGGACAGCCTGCCGATGCCGCACACACCGTGGCCGCTGGTGCAGCCGGCCCCCAGTTTCACCCCGAACCCTACCAGCAATCCACCGCCTATGGCGTGCCACCACTGCAGAACGCTTGCCGGCGGATAGGGCGAGGAAGTTAGCCCATGGTACAACAGCGGCCCGATCAGCAATCCCGCCACAAACCACCAGCGCCAGCTGTTGCCGGGCTGGTTAGCAACTGCCCCCCAGACAATCCCGCTGATGCCCGCGATGCGACCGAGGAAATACAACATGGCGGCCGCAGACGCGCCAATCAGCAATCCTCCGATTAAGGGTGCGCTATAACTGAACATAGGTTTCGCTCCTCGTGAGTTGGTAGCAGCGACGTATCGCCGAAGGGCATCCGTAAAAATATAGTGGCCGAGCATGCTGCATTCTGGCTCAGGTACCACAGGGACGACCAGAGAATTTATACTTCCTATCCTATTTTGGGTGTGACGTATCGGTATTGATTTGCCTCAGCTTTCTGGCATTTGGTAATTTCGCGGTCCGTTGGGTATTCCCGGAAGGCAATGGCGATTGCGCACCCGCCTGAGCTTTGTAAAAGCGACTCGGCCAGGCGCTATTATGTGGTATGATCGCGCCCAAATCAGTAACCGGTTCGGTGATTCGGGCTCTCGGTCCTGGTCGCCTCGCGACGATTGGGGTCGATGTTGTCTCGCCGTTGCAACCACACATCCGCAGGTCTTGCCATGAGCAGTTTATCCGCCGCCCCGCGCAAAATTCCCATTACATCTGCCAGGCCCCGGCGCAGAGGGGCTGCCCGGAATGCGCTCGCGCGGACGGTGCGATAACCGGTTTATGAACGACGCCGGACACATCCTGCAGACCGTCTTCGGCTATTCTTCCTTCCGGCCGCCCCAGGACGAAATCATCCCGACGGTTATCGATGGCGGCGACGCCCTGGTGCTGATGCCGACCGGAGGCGGGAAATCCCTGTGTTACCAGATCCCTGCCCTGGCGCGCCCGGGTTGCGGGATTGTCATATCCCCGCTGATCGCCCTGATGCAGGACCAGGTGGCCGCATTGCGCGAACTGGGGGTGAAGGCGAGCTTCCGCGAGCGCTTGAAGCCGGCGAGCTGGATTTACTCTATATCGCTCCGGAACGGCTCAGCCAGGAACGTACCCTGGAGCTGTTACAGAGGGCACCAATCGCATTATTTGCGATCGACGAGGCCCACTGCGTGTCCCAATGGGGCCATGATTTTCGTGCCGACTATTTGCGGCTTTCGATATTGCACCAGCAGTTTCCCGGGGTGCCCCGCATCGCCCTCACCGCGACCGCCGATGCGCGCACACGGGCCGAGATCATCGAGCGGCTGGACCTGTCCGATGCGCGGCAGTTTATCGCCGGCTTCGATCGCCCCAATATTCGGTACCGGATTGCATTGAAACACAACCCCCGACAGCAACTGCTGCGGTTCCTGAGGGACGAGCATCCCCGGGATGCCGGGATTGTCTATTGCCTGTCGCGCCGCAAGACGGAGGAGATAGCCCGTTGGCTAACGGAGCAGGGCTTTACTGCGCTGCCCTATCATGCCGGACTCGACGCCGCTACCCGTGCCGAGCACCAGGCGCGATTTCTGCGCGAGGAGGGCGTCATCGTGGTGGCCACCATTGCCTTTGGCATGGGCATCGATAAACCCGATGTGCGGTTTGTGGCGCACCTGGATATGCCGAAAACCGTGGAATCCTACTACCAGGAGACCGGTCGCGCCGGCCGCGATAGCGAGCCCGCCAACGCCTGGATGATCTATGGATTGCAGGACGTGATCAAGTTGCGCCAGATGATGGCCGGTTCCGAGGGCAGCGAGCAACACAAGCGCGCCGAACAGCATCGCCTCAACGCCATGCTGGGCTTTTGCGAAATCACCAGTTGCCGCCGCCAGGCGCTGCTGAGTTACTTTGGTGAAACTCTGGCTACGCCGTGCGGCAACTGCGATACCTGCCTGGAGGCGGTGAGTACCTGGGATGGGACGGAAGCCGCCCGCATGGCGCTGAGTGCCGTCTATCGCACCGGCCAGCGTTTCGGGGTGAATCACCTGGTCGACGTGCTATTGGGTGCGGATACCGACAAAATCTTCCAGTTTGATCATCACCAGTTGCCCACCTATGGCGTGGGCAAGGAACTTGATAAAAACCAGTGGAGTTCGGTGTTCCGGCAGCTGGTCGCTCGTGGGTACCTGCGCGTGGACATGGAGCGCTTCGGCGCCCTGCGGCTGGAACAAAAGTGCCGGCCCCTGCTGCGCGGTGACGAACAGATCGAACTGCGCCGGGATCGCAAGCAAAAAGCCGCCAGGCGCCAGACCAAAACTCCATTGCCGGCGGATATCGATATCGCCCTCTGGGAAGCGCTGCGCGAGTGCCGGCGGGAGTTTGCCGAAGCACAGGGAGTGCCGCCCTATGTAATTTTCCATGATCGCACCCTGCAGGAGATGTGCGTCACGGTTCCGCAGGACCTGCATCAATTCGGCATGGTAAGCGGCGTGGGTGAGCGCAAGCGCGAAAAATATGGCCCCGGCTTTCTGGAGGTTATCAATAACCACTTGCGGGGCGAGTAGGCCTGGGGCAAAGTCCGTAGTAAGCACTGGAAATGGCGAAAGCGTT
>CAMYKE010000228.1:0-2306 GCA_947258895.1 uncultured Pseudomonadales bacterium
GAAGAAAAACCGGCACGCTACTCGCGTGCGATGCTGGAAACTCTGGCGCTGATTGCCTATCGCCAGCCGGCAACCCGTGGCGAGATTGAGGAAATTCGTGGTGTGAGTGTGAGTTCAAATATTATCCGCACCCTGATCGAACGGGAATGGATTCGCGTCGTGGGGCACCGTGATGTGCCGGGCAAACCTGCCATGTTCGCGACCACGAAAGCGTTCCTCGATTATTTTAACCTCAAGAACCTTGGCGAGTTGCCTACCCTGGCGGAGATTCGTGACCTGGACAAGGTCAATGCGGAGCTGGAATTCGGTAGCGATATTCCGCCGCAGGCGACGGAGGGAGAGACGCCAACGGCGCCGGAGAAAGTCGTCGAGGAGAACCAGGAACCGAATTGCGAAGTCGCAGCACCCGGACACCTTGACGACGGCGGCGAGCGAGCACTTGCTGCTGCGGACGCGGACCGGGACGCACCACCAACTGAAGCCCCGGCGGCTCCCGTGCTGGAACACCCGGCCTCCCGGGCCGGCCGGGCGGGCGAACACCAGGGGAGGTAGTACGCCGGTGCACATCACTCATGCCAGTTTGGTAATCGCGCTATCGCTGGCGAGCCATTCTCTGTTTGCCAACCAATGGGTAGCCGTTGATTGCGCGGGGCAGGCCCGCGCGCTGTTGGAGCAGGCCAGTGCGGATTCAGAGCTGGAACTCACTGCGAAGCAGGCCGAGCGTCTGCGCGTGATCAGTATCGCCGTTTGTGAGGGCGCTACTCCCGCAGAGGGCGAGGTCAGCCAGAGCAAAAAGGGTCTTTTGGGCGTGTTTTCCCAGACTGAAGAGGGAAAAAAGAAGAAAGGCCACGACCGACTGGATCGGTTTTAGTACCACGTAGCAGTTCGGCGCCGGGGTTGTAGTCCCCCGCTTTTCAAAAAGTGCTATGCTCCTGCTGCGCCACAATTCCGCCGACTCCGGACCGCTCCTTGCAGCAGGCGAGCCCCGGGAACCTTCGGCTCGCGGCGTATCTAATATCTTGCCACGCTGAGCTTTGCACTCGATTCCGGCCGTCTCTACCAGGTGGTTGGCACAGCCGGACTCGCCACGTAATAAAGTCGTATGATCAGGAATATCGTTTATCTTCTCCTCGCGACGGTTATCAGCGCCTGTTCTACCAACGGCTGGCTGATCTCCGGAGTCTATAATCGCGTCGATAACCTGCTGGTCGACGGCTTCACCGAATATGCAGACTTTAACGAGCAGCAACTGGGCTGGATTGAGGCGATGGCCGTTTCCTACCATGACTGGCATCGTACCAGCCAACTGCCGCGGTACGCGCAATTCATGCGCGAGGTTGAAGTCGAACTCGGTGGCGGCGGCATGCTCAGCAGGGCGCAGACAGACTCCTGGATCACTACTGCGCTGGAGTTCTCCATGGCGGTCGAGGACTGCAATCCCCTCAATAATGCTTTCCCGCTACTGGTATCGTTGAGCGATGAGCAGGTAGTACAGGTCGCCGCAGAACTTGAGCGTACTTACCAGGATCATATCAGCGAGCTGGAGAGTCACGATCCACAGCAACGCCTGGAGAGGCGGTTCAAGCGGATCAGCAAGTGGCTTGACCGCGTTGGCCTGCGGCTCAATGCGCAACAGCGGTCGTTGTTGCGCGCCACCCTGGCCCGGCATCGCAGCTTCCAGCGCGACGGCCTCGACCTCTGGCGCGCCTGGAACGGCGAGTTCATTGGCTTGCTCGAGCAACGCCGCGCTGCGGATTTCCAGCCGTTGATGCGGCGTCAACTGACCGGATTATGGAACCTGTCTAAAGACCGGTACCCGGCGGAATGGGAGGCCAACTATCAGTTGTGGGTCGACTTCTTCCATCAGTTGTTTACTACCCAAACGGATCAGCAGCGCGATCGCTTTGGCAGTTGGCTGCGCAGGATAGCGACCACCCTGGATGGCCTCGCGCAGCCCCGCGATAAGCAGTTGGTCGAATTCGAAAGTTGTGGCGGGGGAGATCAGGTGGCGATCATCCGTGATCTGTAGTCGCGCCTGCCTGATTCATCTGAATGACTGCATTCGCCGGGACCACCCCCTGGCAGGCTTCCTAAAAGTTATTGCGAATCGTTCTCATTAGTATTATACTTTGCGTAGTAAAGAATCACATGGGAACCAATGCTTCATGTACGTATGCATTTGCAATGGCATAACAGACCGGGAAATTCGTAAAGCGGCGCGCAACGGTGCGGCCAGCGTAACAGAGCTGCGCGCCGAACTGGGAGTCGCCAGCTCCTGCGGTTCCTGCGCCACGCTGGCCCAGGAA
>CAMYKE010000228.1:2432-6398 GCA_947258895.1 uncultured Pseudomonadales bacterium
ACAATTCCTTTTCAAAAACCCGGCGACCCGGCCGGGAATTGCAGTTATTGCGCTGTCAGCTCCCATTTTTTACCGCAATTCCTCTAATTTTAGCCAATTAGAAGCCGTCACAGGAAAACTGTCGGCGGTTTTTTTTGAGATGTATTTCTTAAGCGGAATGGCATTTGCACTGGTTCGTTATGAATAGTGGCAATACAGGGGACCTTAACAGGATGGTCCGTATGCCAATAGGGTCTGTGGTGCGCAAACGATCCTTACGTGCCATGAACGGAAATTTAACGCATACATTTACGGCTGGCTTGAAGCATCACGAAAAATCAGTTTGGCAATATGTGATTGATTTAGTAGTGCGTGACTTTTTGATTATTCATTCTTTGCCTCGGACAACTATTTTTCCGCCAGCCTGGTTAGCATCCATCAATTCATGAGCAGCAACCAACTCCTCAAAATCGAACACCGGCCCGGTCTTCAATTCAAGCTCTCCATTCTCGAACAATTCGATATAGTTTTGAAGTTCTTCGGGCCTTAGATCGGCAGCCTCGCCATTGTAGGACGTAAGCTTAACCGCTGTTGGGATGTCACCCATCGGATGGAAGTTATTGAGTACCCATTCCCCGCCAAGAATCCCAGTCATGCAAACAATGCCACCTCGGCCAACACAGCGCATTGAATCAAGCAACGTGGTGGTACCGATTAGCTCGAGCACACGGTCGTAGGGTTTGGAGCGTTGTCCCCTGATTTTCGAACAAATTTCACCATCATCCACCCATACTTCATCGGCTCCCGCAGCTCTAAGTTCAGCGATCTTATTTGGCGACCGGGTTGTCGAGCCAACTTTCAGCCCGGAATGTTGGGCGATAGCCAAAGCGGCCATCCCAACTGACGATGTACCACCACGAATCAGGATTGATTCCGCACGACCAATCTCAAGCCCTGAATGTAATGAGCCATGGGTGGTTTGAAGCATCTCCGGTAGTGCAGCCAATTTTTCCCAGGGGAGCTGAGTTTGAATTGAAAAAACACACTCATGCGGGACCAGCGTGTACTCAGCATATGAGCCGTCAAACTGACGTCCCATGCCTCCCATAATCGCAGCGACCCTTGAACCGGGTTCCAAATCCAAACCACCCGAATCAACAATTTCTCCCACACATTCAATTCCCAGAACACGTGGAAATTTCACAGTCGGGGAATCACCAATTCGCGTGAACCATTCTGAACGATTCAGGCCGAACGCACGAATTCGAATGAGCGCCCACCCCTCTCTAGGATCAGGCTTTTTTAAGTCTTCAAGCTGAAATTGGTTTGGCCCTCCAGCCTCGTGGATTACCCATGCTTTCATTGTTGCCTTCCTTTGCTTCAGAACAAAATTAATTTTTCATCGCAATTCTTGCGCCTATCAGTATAGAAAAGCGTTCAGCAGAAGCCGTGTATATGAAAAGATATTGAGGGAGTGATAGTTATCGGTCAAGGAGCATGAGTAGTTAGCGAACTTCGGTTTCGGGTCAGAAAGGTGCCGGAGGGATTATTTTTAACCAACGCCGCGTTGTTTAACCACTGCCATTGCATAACGTACATTTCATCCACCACTGGCAATAACTTACATTTAGGGGGGGGGGTAACTGGTTCATTTTTAATCCCTACGTCACCTTTACTGCTGATATAACCAGAGTTTAGTTTGCCGGGTCCATTTAGAGTACCTCAGTGGTAGTGCTGAACCAGTACGCCGATTGCCCGCTATGGAATTCTCTGTGGCCAGGAGATTCGACGTTCGTTAGTATTGTCGACTCCTTTACAGGAGTTTGAATATGTCTAATCGAGCCAACGGGTGGTTTTTGTCTTTCTTTTTAATGGTCTCCGCATCTCCGGCAGTGGCGAGTTTTTGTGATGCGCACTATCGCTTTGATGGTGATCTGAGCGATGCAAGTGGAAACGGGTACAACGGGCAGATGATTGTCAAAGGTGGGGAACCCTCGACTCCAGCGTTTGTGCAAGGCAAAAACGGCCAGGCTCTGAAGCTCACCGGGGTCAATGCGATGCGCGCTCCGCTCGATCTGCATCACGAAAATTGCCCGCAGATGACGGTAGCTGCCTGGGTTCAAATAGAGCCAGAGCCCAGTCAGATGATTTTCAGCAACAATGGCGGCAATTGGCTATTCAACTCGGTCACAGGGCTAAGTGTTCGCTCAACCGGTAAGGACCTTTGGGCGGATGGCAAACCGGTGCGAGCCAATGGAGGCTGGTTCTTTGTTGCCGCGGTATGGGATTACACGAAGGGATATCATCGGCTGCACTGGAGAACCCGCAGTAAAGAAGCAAGCTTTGCCGGGAGGGAGCCATTAAATCCCGAGTCAGCAATATGGATTGGCGCCGACAACGATAAACTACACAGACCCGCAAAGGATATGCTGGTCGATGAGATACGGTTTATTGGCCGAGCCTTGAGTAAAGAGGAAGTCTTGGCGCTGCGCCGCGAAGGTCTGAATACGGCAAGCTCTGCGACCCAGATCTCAGCAATCCGCGCGAGCGCCCCAGTCGATGCGCCGGCCGCGAAGAAGGCGATTGGCGAGACCGAAAAGAATATTGCCGGTGACCCGTCCGCGCAATTACCGGGAGACCAATATGAACCGCGTGAACCGCCCGGTGATCAGTATGCCTGCAAACGCCTTCCAGGTGATCAGTATACCTGCAAGGCATTACCGGGCGATCAGTATGATTTCGCTGCATTGCCGGGCGATCAATACGAGTATGATCGATTGCCGGGAGACCAATATGAACCGCGTGAACTGCCCGGCGATCAGTATGCCTGCCGAAAGCTCCCGGGCGATCAGTACGCGTGTAAGGAATTGCCTGGGGATCAGTATGACTTCGCCGCTTTACCGGGGGACCAATATGATCCACGCGCACTTCCCGGGGGTCAATACGATGTGAAAGCATTGCCCGGAGACCAGTACGAGCCGTCCGAAACTGCGCGGATCGGACAAGGTGTCGGCGAAATCCCCGGCGCGCTCAAAAATCCCGATTTCCAATCGCCGGGTATCGCACCGGACCTGAAAGCGGGCAATAGCCGGATTGTTGGCCAGCTCCCGAACGATATGGAAAATCCGGATGTGAGTCAGTTGCCCGCCGGAGCACCGAACCCGCAATACGATTCGCCGGAAGCCGCCGAGGAAGCCGCGCGCCAGCGCGCAGAAGCGCAGGAAGCGCAATACGTCCAGGATCAGCAACAGGCGCTGGCACCCGACCGTAAACCGAGGCCGGTCGGCGCGCCGAAATTGTCAGGACTTTCTGGCTACGAGGGCGAAGAAATTGACATGTTCGATATGCGCAGCGAGTTCATTCATACGATGACATGGTGGGAGAAAAATAATCGGCCATGCCGGCTGGAATTGAATGGCGACAAAGCCGTCGGCTGCAGCGATCTCTATCTCAGTCCGCAAACTGTTTCGCTGGGTGACGACACGGCCATCGGCTCCATAGAAGTATGTTCTACTTCAAACGACAATCAGCGGATGAAGGGAATACGTGTCTCCGGAGATAAAGTAAATGCCGACGGTTCGACCACCTATTGGCCGAATGCAAGCACGGCCAGAAGACCAAACTGTAGTGAATGGCATAAGGCGGTATTGTGTCCATCCAACACGCTAGCGACTGGCGTAGTTTTACACAGGAATAGAGGCGGATTGTCGAACGAGGAAATTGTCGGTTTACAGCTCATCTGCCGCGCGATTGGTATGGAATGAGCCTGTTGTGGAAGCGGGGTCTGGGAAAGTAGGGTCTGGAAAGTAGGGTCAGATAAGACTTATTCAGAACCTATGGGGTAGGACCAGACTCGATTGATTATTTCGGTGACAAAACTGCTAACCCCCAGCGTGAAGAAAGTTGACAAGAAACGCCAAGAAAGGTGACGGAGGGATTAAAAAATAACCAGTTACCTTCCCATCAATGTAAGTTATTGCCAGTGGT